>CAZMDX010000682.1:0-2302 GCA_964564805.1 uncultured Pseudoalteromonas sp.
AAACTGAAACTGAAACTGAAAGTAGAGCAACTGACCCCTTTAGTGTTGACACTGCTATAGCCACTTCTCCGTGGGCTGAGCAACGGCACATTATGCGTATTGGCCTAAAAGGGTTTACCCCAGATGTTAATCAGATTACGGGCCGAAATTTGGTGTTTTTATTGGATGTATCGGGCTCGATGAATCAGCCAAATAAATTACCTTTATTAACCCGTTCATTGGAGCTGTTAACAGGTCAGTTAAGCGAGCAAGATAGTGTATCGATTGTAGTCTATGCAGGCGCGTCTGGTGTGGTGTTAGAACCAACTCAAGGTAATAATAAAGCTAAAATTAAACAGGCACTAACCAGTCTGTCGGCGGGGGGTACAACCAATGGTCAGGCAGGTATTGAGTTGGCTTATAGTATGGCAGAACAGGCATTTATAAAAGGTGGGGTTAACCGAGTGATATTAGCCACTGACGGTGATTTTAATGTGGGTGTGATAAATCATCAACGATTAATCGAGTTGATTAAGCACAAACGCCAAAAGGGTATTGCCTTAACCACTTTAGGATTTGGTCAAGGTAACTACAATGACCATCTTATGGAACAACTAGCCGATGCAGGTAACGGTAACTATGCCTACATTGATACCATTCATGAAGCCCGAAAAGTATTAGTTGATGAAATGAACGCCACAATGTTGGTCATTGCTAAAGATGTCAAAATTCAAGTAGAATTTAATCCTGATTTAGTAGCCGAATACCGTTTGTTAGGTTATGAAAATCGTGCATTAAAACCTGAAGATTTTAACAATGATAAGGTTGATGCAGGAGAAATAGGTGCAGGGCATACAGTCACTGCTTTATATGAATTGATCTTAAAAACATCTAACAATTCTTATCTTGATCCACTACGTTATCATCGTTCTCAAGTTAAGAATGAACCTAATATTAATGTTGACTCTAAGGCACAAAACAACCAGTTTTCTGATGAGTTGGCTTTGGTAAAACTGCGTTATAAGCCAATAAACAAGCTAAAAAGTCAATTAATTACCCAAGCAGTGATGGCGGATCAAATTACTGATTTTAACCAACAATCTGATGATTTTAGATTTGCCACAAGCGTAGTGGGCTTTGCCCATTTATTAAAACAGAGTCACTATTGGCAAGATATGAGTTATCAACAAATTATTAATTTAGCGCAGGATGCAAAAGGCAAAGATGAGTTTGGTTATCGAGCTGAGTTTATTAACTTGGTTCGCAGCAGTGCCGCTTTACATGTCGCTATGCCCAAGCACTTAAACGTAAATCTACAGCCAGATGAAAAATTACTGTCAGTAGAATTGAATCTTCAAGGTTTTACCCGCAAGATTGATGTTAATCCAATTTTATTGACTTTTCATTGAAACAACCTGTGAAACCGTTTATTGATACTGACACTAACATTGATGATGCTGATTCAGTGCAAGCCATCTCTGACTCAGTTAATTATCTT
The DNA here is from genome assembly GCA_964564805.1 of uncultured Pseudoalteromonas sp. Lineage (GTDB taxonomy): Bacteria > Pseudomonadota > Gammaproteobacteria > Enterobacterales > Alteromonadaceae > Paraglaciecola. Next base: position 1,478 of record CAZMDX010000682.1, read on the forward strand.
CAACAAACTGATATAAGATTGATGCAGCAATACGCAGCAGGTGATCTTGGTGCGTTTGAAACCTTGTATAGCAGGCACAAAGGTGGCTTGTATCGCTATTTTATGCGGCATATTCCTGATCCAAGTTTGGCAGAAGATTTGTATCAGGAGATATGGAACAAAGTGATAATCCAGGCAAAAGATTACACACCATCGGCGAAATTCACCACCTGGCTATATACCTTAGCCCATAACAAGTTAGTGGATCATGTGCGCCATTTATCAGTGGTTAATAAAGTGGTGATGGACAGTTATGACGAACAAGCCACTCAATCACCTGATGTATTTAAACAGTCAAAAATGAACAACGAGCCAGAAAGTGGATTCAACAGCATGAGAGTCGCTGAATCTTTGAAACAATGTATTAGTCAATTGCCTCAAGCACAAAAAGATACCTTTTTGTTAAAAGAGGAGGCGGGTCTGTCAGTTAAAGATATTGCTACAGTGCTCAATACCAGTTTTGAAGCCAGTAAAAGTCGCTTGCGTTATGCATATGAAAGTTTGAGGCAATGTTTGCACCTTAAGACGGGGAGGGCGCTGTAATGAGTATTGATAATAAAGACATTGATAATCAAGATGGCTCTTTTGACTTATTAGCCCATGAGAAAAAAATAAGTGACATTTATCAAAACAGTAAAGCTTACCAAGCTGAAAAGCCTAATGCACAGCTAGACTCTGAGATAATGGCAATAGCTAAACAACAACTTTTAGGCAATTCTAGTTTGTTGGCCAAAGACCACACGCTTGTACAACAAATAGCGACTGATAAAAACAGACAGAATAAAA
>CAZMDX010000683.1:0-2301 GCA_964564805.1 uncultured Pseudoalteromonas sp.
ATCTATATAATAATTCTGCTCCTTTTGTGTTTTTTAGAAATTCAGTCCACTGAGCCTTGCAAGTCAGCTTTGTCCTCTGTAGTATACGCCGCACTTGAGAAGCGATCTCCCTCATCTTATGATGATAGTAACGCTTCATAGTGTGGAAATATTTAAGATGTTTTTGCGTTCGATTGTTTGCTCAGTTGGTATCGCGTTTCCACAACCACTTTTAGAAGTTGGTTTAACACCAGCTTTTAGTAAAATAGTGGACTAGGGTCCAGAAACAAATAACCCCGCTTGTACGGGGTTTTTTGTCTTTAAAATTTCGGTTTTCTTTCTGGGCATTTGGCCCTTTTTTTGTTTTTGGAGCAAAGCTTTGTCGCAACTCGAACAAAAGCTAACGGATATGTTAACGGCACCTGTTGAAGCATTAGGCTTTGAGATGGTGGGTGTGGAGTTTCTTCGCGCAGGTAAACATTCTTCGTTACGTATTTTTATTGACCATCCCGACGGTATTAGTGTTGAGCACTGTGCAGAGGTAAGTCGCCAAGCTAGTGCAGTGCTGGATGTAGAAGATCCTATTAGCACTGAGTACAATCTAGAAGTCTCGTCCCCTGGAATGGATAGGCCTTTATTTAAAGAATCACATTACCTTGAATGTCTAGGTGAAGTGGTGTCTCTAAAATTAATAATACCTATGGGCGACAGACGTAACTTTAAAGGAAAAGTGTTGGTTTGCGAAACAGGTAATCTAACATTAGAAATTGATAACCAAACCCATGTTTTGGCTATTGCTAATATTGAAAAAGGTAATCTCGTCCCATCTTTTGATTAAGATGGTGACCTGACAAGGGCTGTCGTAAGAGAGTAATCAGTGAGGCAACAATGAATAAAGAAATTCTGTTAGTGGCTGAAGCCGTTTCAAATGAAAAACAAGTTCCAAGAGAAAAAATCTTCGAGGCGTTAGAGTTTGCTATAGCGAGTGCTACAAAAAAGAAAAGCGAAAGTGAAATTGAAGTACGAGTAAGCATTGACCGTGAAAGTGGTAGCTTTGAAACTTTTCGACGCTGGTTAGTCGTTGCAGACGACCATGTGCAAGAAACCCCTACGGCTGAAATGTCGTTGTCCGCAGCTCAAATGGATGAACCAGACAAAATGTTGGGTGAGTTTGTTGAAGAGCAAATCGAATCTATTGCTTTTGATCGAATAACAACGCAAACGGCTAAACAAGTTATTGTTCAAAAAGTACGTGAAGCTGAGCGTGATCAGGTATTGGCGGAATATGAAGAGCGTGTTGGTGAACTAGTTACAGGCACTGTTAAAAAAGTGAATCGTGACAATGTGATTATTGATCTAGGTAACAACGCTGAAGGTGTTATATATCGAGACGACATGTTACCACGAGAAACTTTCCGTCCAGGTGACAGAGTACGTGGACTGCTTTATGTTATTCGACCAGAAGCCCGTGGCGCTCAATTATTTATTAGTCGTACACACCCAGATATGTTGGTTGAACTGTTTCGTATAGAAGTGCCAGAAATCGCAGAAGAAACGTTAGAGATTAAAGCTGCGGCTCGTGACCCAGGTTCAAGAGCTAAGATTGCCGTTAAAACCAACGACAAACGTTTAGATCCTGTCGGAGCATGTGTCGGTATGCGCGGTTCACGTGTTCAAGCAGTATCAGGTGAGTTAAGCGGTGAGCGAGTTGATATTGTACTTTGGGATGATAATCCTGCGCAATTTGTGATCAACGCTATGGCACCTGCGGAAGTGGCCTCTATTGTTGTTGATGAAGACAAACATTCAATGGATGTTGCTGTCGAATCAGACAACCTAGCTCAAGCGATAGGTCGAAGTGGTCAAAATGTTAGATTAGCCAGCCAACTTACTGGCTGGGATTTAAATGTCATGACAGTGGAAGATTTAAATGCCAAACATGAAGAAGAGAATTCAAAGGTATTAACGGTGTTTACTGCGGGTTTAGAAATTGATGAAGATTTTGCTTCTATTTTGGTAGATGAAGGTTTCACCACACTTGAAGAAATAGCTTATGTGCCTATCAACGAATTACTCGATATTGATGGCTTAGATGAAGAAATGGTCGAAGAGTTACGAAGTCGTGCTCGGGCAACATTGACAACTCGCGCATTAGCTACAGAAGAAACACTTGAAGCTGCAGAGCCGAAAGAAGAGCTGTTAAACCTTGAAGGTATGGACAGACATGTTGCCTATACTCTTGCAAGTCGCGGCATAACCGATCTTGAGGGCCTTGCAGAACAGGGTACTGATGAGATTTCAGATATAGAAGAATTAAGCGAT
>CAZMDX010000684.1:0-4182 GCA_964564805.1 uncultured Pseudoalteromonas sp.
ACCCATTGTAAACCTTATCAAATAGCTTCTCATATTTGGCTAAATTACGATGGGTGGCTTGTTAAATATCTTATTGTTTAAAGCCCTAATCGCTAACACTTATCAATATTCTGGCTTAACATGACAACGTCAACCTTATCCCCCAGCGTAATGTTGTATTTGTGAATAATGAAGAGCACCTAGCTACATCCGTAATTACTTAAATCGCCAGTGGTCGTACCGCCAATAATGCGATAACGAAAAATATCACCACGTACTGAGCGTCGATAAGCATTCGACTCATCGGCACGCCTACTCTTAAGATTATCTAGCAGTTTATTGGTCTCTACTTCGCTAAAAAGAAACGAAACCTGCCCAGTGGGGCGAACTATGCCGGCAGCAATACCATATGAAACCTTACTTAGCGGCGGTCGAATAACAGCCACCACAGGTTGCCCTTCGTAAAACACGTTTAAAGCATCAAACTCCACCTTTAATCTGTCTGCGCGATCTTTTAATCGCTGCAATGCTTTTGCACTTTCGCTTAATTGATAAGTGGCAAGCGACAGACTGGTATCTTCGACGCTGGCCAAAAACACCTCATACTCATATTCATTTGGAGCCGCATGATATGTGCCACGCCATTCCCAAGTGTCATTCATGCCTGAGCTACGGGTAACGGCTGCATGACGAAGCGCCACATAAGGTCTCTCAAGTGCTATTTCATGCTCAAGTAGCTCACCGTCTTTGACAAAATGAATGCTGGCCCCAAGGCTATCGCAACCACCATTGCGCCCAGCAAAGTCCATATTTTGTAGACCAAACTTGTATTCAATAGCTTTGCTATTGGTGTACGCTTGTACGTTATAAGATGCCGGTGTGCCATCAACCATTACACTGCGACCATTGACCTGCAGGTCCACAAAATAGCCATCAGCGTCAACGTTAAGACTACCGGTGTTAGACAGCACAAACTCAGTATGACCAACCCCCTTAAACTCCTCTCTTGACGCTAGTGTAGCAAGAGAAGGAATGTACCAAGCCTTTTGAGCTGTCTCTTGTTGGGCATAGGCTTTTGATATCAACGAAAACGTAAAGAATGCTGTCGCCTCAGTCGCTACAGGACAATTTTCGAACCATCGCGGGGAGCTACCGTCATGCTGACAAGTTGTACCACCGCACTGCCAACTGGTAAAGGAATCTGACTCCACAGGTAGCGTTTTTGCTCGCTTTAAACAGAACAATTTTTCACTGTGCTCAGCACTCAAAAACGCCTCACCAACCACGTTAAAAAGACTAGCTTTTAACTCCATATCTTTGCGCGGTATAACCATGTCATATTCAAAACAATGACACAGCGGGTCATATGCCAATAGTCTTCGCGAGTTCGGTCTTTTATGCGCAAAGCCAATTCGTAGCTTATCTGGCTGTAAATTAGCATCTGCTGTTTCTGGGTACTTGAATTGCACTCCCACTGTATCTGGCATAGTGGCAGTTTGGCAGTCACCCAATATGCAAGCTTGCACTTTAGGCATGACGTCTTTGATGCAAGCCCTAATATCTCGTTCCACCTCGGCTCTGATTGCTTCATTATCATAATCAACAGCCCCCAATATCCGCTGCACTGACACCCCTACCGAAATATCAAACTTACCCGTTTGGATGTCTGATATTGCTTTGAGTCCAGCGTCACGCGACTCTCCAGACAAGCAACTGTTCAAACTGCTTTTTAGGAGGAGCACGCCCTTTTCCGCTTCGGCTGATAAGGGCGTAGAGCTTGCAACATCAGCGGCTGACTTAGCGCCAATATCCATAACCAAAAAAAGTACTACTGCTACCGCTACCAGTAATAGCAAGATTGACATGACCATGGTGGAATTTACTTTTTTATCGTTATCCATAACTTTCTCCAATATTACATTAATCGTGTTTTTTGGGTTATACCTTAGCCCTTCGCTTATCTATAAACGCCATCAAAATGTCCCATGGTATTGCTGCACCTTCTCTAAAATAGTAGAAAAGCCATTTCCTCCAGCCAAGTGCTGGACGATCAGATGGCATTGGCGCAATAAAGGTGTTTACCCCAAACATTTTGAATAACAACCAACAACGAGGATTATGGTACGGGCTAGAACAGACGTATACCTTGCCGCTTACATTATGTTCAGCCATATAATGAGTACAAGCAGCCACAGTGTCGAGAGTATCTAAAGAAAGGTCGTCAATGATAAGTTGATCTTGACTTGCGCCTCGCTGTGTTAACAAATCACGCATTACGTGAGATTCTGGTGCACCATAGCGTCCCTGTCCGCCAGACAAAAACAAATGACCATCGCCATGTTTTTTTAGTAAATGCCAGGCAGCAATAGTACGCCGTGACAAAGTACCAGAAGCTTCTCCGTTTGGTTTGACCGCAGCGCCAAAAACAACGTAAAAATTAGTCAATTCCTTATACTCTCAAGATAGTAATGAGTATAATTAACATATACGGCATATCTGATGTAATCAACTCATAGTAGTACAATTAAAATAATGCTTATAGCAATGATATCAAACTAATATCCTGATAATTTAACCAAGTCTATTAGTTTGCAGACCGATTTCGTCCTCATTAAGGGGTACCTTTATCTTGCAATTTATAATCTAACATCCCCCCTTTAGCTAACCTAATGCCTTATTACAGCCATCTAATTTAACATTAGTTCAGCTAGCAAAGTCAATCTGCTGCATGTGTTTTAAGCCAAACCCTCAGCTACCTTTTGATATAGCTTGTTGGTCATTCGTTTTAATAACTTAAGTTAGTGCTATGCCAATTTCTTATGTGAATTGGGCATATTCTAGTTTGGATTCATATATCAATTGATTTTGAATGGCATTTTAATATACTCTTTAGTCCTATAAAAATATATTCACGGAGTAGTAAAGTGAAAAAGAAATTTCTTATTTGTTCATTGGTTTTATTGACAATTTCTGGTTGTGCAAATAGACCTGAAAGTATTAGCGCATCCTATGTATCACATGAAAAATATGAAGGTTTAGATTGTCAGGAATTAGTAACTCGTCTGGTAGATGCAAGAAGTACACTATCAGACTTTTCTAACAAACAAGATACAAAAGCTAATGTTGATGCTGGTAGTGTATTTATTGCATTGATACCTGTAAGCGCACTCGCGGGTGATTATGAGGGTGATGTAGCAAAGTGGAAAGGTGAAGTTGAAGCGATTGAAACTGCTCAAATAAAAGCGGGATGCAAATCCGTTTAGAGCCAATTCATCATCGAGTTTTAAAGGCACCGATGAACTTCAAGGTGCCTAATTATCATTTTAGTATTGTCCCACTCAACTTTTAGTATCGAAAGTTCTCTTAACAGGCTCACTTTTTATCTGTTCTTAATTTAGTTTTTTTCATAGAAGAAAGTCTTATTCTGCTGAATGAATTGTTAAGCGAATTCCTTTGCTACTCGTTCATATAGCTTGGTGACCATTCGTTCACCTATGTTACGAATCAATGGGGTCAATTTTATTGATTTTGTTAAGTTGGCTATTAGCCGTCAAATCCCTTGGCCGGTCGTATTGCCTCATTTAAATAAGACAACCCAACAACAATGACGAAGGCACCCATTGTAAATCTTATCAAATAGCTCTAAACGTTTGAGCTATTTGATGGATGTCTGGTTAAAGAGTTACATTCAGATTCTCTGTGCTAATAATATTTTATTTAATAGTAAATCGATGCCGCCAATAATAGAAAGCAGTGACGTATTAATATTAGTTATCATAGCTGCTTATGTAACCTGTTTTTACATACTTGCCACATTGCCTTTCACATATAAACTTGGCTGGCATAGAGCTAATTTAACATTGTTCTTTTCCTGATTAATTTGTTGATTAATTTAGGGCTATCACCAACTGATTTACAGCGTTGCGCATTGAAAATGACGCTTGTGCCTTTTACTCTGCGTCTTTAAGCTTTTTCCAGTTGAAATCATTCACCATTTTGGTAAATCCTACTTTGTCACCATTCAATAATAAAATACCGCCAATATAATTTTTACTGAGCAAGTCGTTGAGGTGTTCTTGCGGTTTGCCTAATCTGCCGGCAGCGGGAATAATCATTTGCCCAGCGCGCGAAGTATCATTCAACTCGTCAAATATTTCGGAAACGGTTTGTTCCAAATCGGCATCATAAACGAAAAAATCGCTT
>CAZMDX010000685.1:0-1722 GCA_964564805.1 uncultured Pseudoalteromonas sp.
TTCACCATAAATTAATATACGTGTCCTTTTAATGGCAATTAATTGTCCCATCTGGGTTTGATATAGTTGAAAAACAGCCAAAAAAAAGCCTGATAAATAATCAGGCTTAAAACAAGAACACACATAAAAACTACATATTGTGAGGGGCAATTACAGCATAAGTTCAATTTTATATTAATTATTTTACCTGATCACAGACAGTTCATTATTGAACTCTTTAAACTCAGTAGTAAAACTAAGATGGATAACCTGTTAATTGTTTTATTTATTTATCTATCTATCTACGTTTTTACTTATGCCAATTTAGACTTGGTTAAGGTCTTACGAATCGTTATGATCGAAAAGTTATTAGTTATTAATTTGAATTATTCATCATGCCCGATGGCACAAGCATCATTGTATTACCCACTTTACCGTCACCCATCGAAGTCTACCAGTCACAATTAGGCGATAAATTGGTTGACGATCCTTATCAACAGATTGCAATAAACGCATTAAATGTCCTATTTGGTCACTTGACCGAGCCAAAAGAAATGTCACGACCCATTACTAAAGGTTTATACCTTTGGGGTGATGTGGGTCGAGGTAAAACATACTTGATGGATCTGTTTTATGACTGCCTACCTGATGAGGGCAAGCTTCGGCTTCATTTTCACCGTTTCATGGCGCGCATTCATCAAGCTCTGAACGACCATACCGGGGAGCAAGACCCTTTAATACAGATTGCTCATGATTTGTCTAAAACATGCCGCGTGTTGTGTTTTGATGAATTTTTCGTTTCTGACATTGCCGATGCTATGATCTTGGCTGGTCTATTTGAATGTTTGTTTAAAAAAGGGGTGGTATTGGTCGCTACGTCAAATATTCCTATCGAACGTTTGTACGAAAACGGCTTAGCTAGGCATAAGTTTTTGCCATGCATCAGTCTTTTGCAGCAATATACCGAAATGTTGCATCTTAATGGCGAGTTTGACCATCGGTTAAATTTAATAAACACAGAATTTAATGGTCCTACAAATAGAGTTTCATCATCTCCTTCATCACTTAAGATTGGCATTAAGGGCGAAATCGACTTTGCTGTTATCTTTGCGAAATTAACCCACGCCACTCCCTCTCATAAAATCAAAACCAGCAGTTTAACTATCTGCCATCGAGATATTCCAGTGGTAAGAGCTACGGAGTTTTCGCGACAAAATTCCGTGGCCTGGTTTGATTTTACAGCATTGTGCGATGGACATCGTTCGCAGTTAGATTATATGGAAATTGCGAATCGTTTTAGCACAGTGATGCTCAGCAATGTGCCCTATCTTGGTGGTCAAGTACGTGGGTGGATCAAGGCGCGTGGAACAGAGGATGGTGTAGGCGAAAGTCAAGCCATGAGTACCGGGGAGCGTGTTGTGAATTATGCTAACACCGACGATAGCACCAGACGGTTTATCAGCCTTATTGACGAACTATATGACCAAAATGTAAATCTATATTTAAGTTCCGATGTTCCTTTGGCCGAACTTTATAACGAGGGTGCTTTAATGTTTGAATTTCGCCGCACTTATAGTCGTTTGATGCAAATGGGTCAGATAGAGGTTGCTCGTTAGAGACCAGTGCACAGCTAGCGGCCACTCATTCTTGACCTTACAATCACTGCCAATATACCGCATTTTCAAACTGTGTAGGCCTGCATTGTGATTGAGTTAAATTAATCGTGTCATTCGCCAATGTTCA
>CAZMDX010000686.1:0-2213 GCA_964564805.1 uncultured Pseudoalteromonas sp.
TCACCATCTGTAAATCCATAACCAAACCCAACAAACATTAATAATGCATAAAGAGCTAGTGGCAGTAAAATTAAACCACTAATTAATAGAGCAAGATTACGACTTAACCACCGAAACAAATTTAACACCTAACGCCCCAATATGCCGACGAAAAGAGCGCAGCGAGTTGAGGTCGGAATAATTGGCTTGTTATATTGCTTAACCACTTCTTTTCGATCTCTTAAGGGTGTAATAGTTCTCATCTACAGATACCAATTCCCATCCTTGTTCTCCGAGGTCGCTAAGTGTCTTTGAAGCTCGCTTGCCGTAATCGTTGGACCGAAGTTCATGTAAAATTTCGGGGGCAATAATAAGAGGAGAATTTTTAATGACCTCTCTCGCTTTATCTCCAAGAAGATCCACCGAGATTACTTTGTATTCCCATGATTCTTTCTGCTTAGTGGTTGCAGCACAACCAGACAACAAAAAAACTGCAATTAACAACGCTAAAAAAACACTTCCATTCTTCATTAAACGTCCCCTGTTAGAAAAGCAATATAACGCTTTGCCAAGGGGCAAATGCGAACGTTGTTGGGCGAAGCCCAGTGAGTATTTGTCCCAGCCGCGCCTTTTGCGGCGAACTTAGGCAACTTGTTAGGTTTTATTTTACATCTATATTTTTTAATTTTAAGGCTCTTTTTATTAATGAACAAATTGCCTCGAAATCTTGAGGTTTTAAATAATCCTTCGCGATGTATGCGTGACCGTCGTAGCCATACTTTATGATTAAATTGCTAGGTATACCGTACCTTCCTTCAGCAAAATACACTTCTGTAATATCAGAAAATTTAAGCTCAATGACTTGTAAAGAGTCACCTAATTCAGGAAAGACTATAGCCCTATCGTTAATAGAGACAACACGTCTATGGCCACGTAACCTGAAGTAGGTTCTAAATGAGAAATGGGCTAGCCAAGCAAATAAGAATATAATTGCACCATATAGAGAATACCCAACTACCGACCAAACAGTGACATTTATAGCAGGCAGTCCGAAGGAATATAGAATAAAAGCAATCAACAAAAGAGAAAACACTCCTAAGAATAGATTCTGATTGTTTCCTATATAGTAGTAATGACTGCTGCTCATAAAACCTAACGTTTCGAATATGCGGCGCACGCTGTTTGCGCGTCGGCCATGATTTGTTTGTTATACATACAGTTACAGCCCTTTTTGCCAATGCTTAGGATAGACACCTTTGAAAACAATATTAATATACTCTTGTTTACTCAAATGCCCTTTTTTTAGCTTGATGCCAAAATAAACGGCTCCTGACAAAACACAAAATATATATAAAGAAAGTAACAGTGTGAAAAAGCATAAAGCAAAAACAGAAATAACAAGCACGCTATCATAACTTCTTAAAGGGACATCAGATTCAATACCAAAATAAGTAGCAATAACAAAAAACAAGTTATAGGCAAAAATAAAACCAAGCACACAGCCAACACCACCAACTTTAGCCGATTGTGAGTAGAAATACGGCTTTAAATCTAACTGACTCTTTATAGCCCTAATTAAGATACAGATACCCTCAAGTATGTATAACGCTTTGCATATGGGGATTTTAGGAGCGCTTTGGCAAAGCCAGCGAGTAAAATTCCCGTGAGTTTACGAACAACATAATGCATTTGTTAGGTATACCTTACACCAAGCTAAATCTTAATGATTATGAATAAGGCTTAAATGATTACCTTGAGCGTCTGTAAAATGCCCTATAGCTATTCGAATTAAATCTATCAGCCACCAGATACCAAGTCCACCCAGAGTAAGAAGCATTAAAATACCTGTGCCTATTTTTCCATATCTAAACCTGTGAAGACCAAAGACACCGAAGAAGAAGCATACGAAAAATGCGATGACACCCTCTGAGTTTTTACGAGAGTTATTACTGGAAACAACAGTGAAATTTTGTTTTGAATTACAATGCTCGCAAATTAAATCAATATCAGAAATCTGTTCGCTACAATAACGGCAAAAAACATTTAAACTCATTCATTATCCTTAATACTATATTCGATTGGTATACCTAACGCTTGCAGCTGCGGAAACTGGGGGCTTTTAGGAGCAAAGCGACGTCCCGGTTTTCCGACAGACTGCGATTGTTAAGTTTTGCCACACTCTTGGCCTCTTTAACTCGCGGACTATTGCCCATCAGCACCTAACCTAGACTTTG
>CAZMDX010000687.1:0-12616 GCA_964564805.1 uncultured Pseudoalteromonas sp.
CCGCCGTGGTGCAAACTTACCCACGTTGCTCCACCAGCGGTGTTGAGCAAAGCATTAAGTATTGGCCAATCCGATACCGCATCAGAACCATCTAACATATTTTCAGTTTCTCGGTTAGGTGAAGCGACTGAACCCGAATCTAGATGGTCTCTGCCAATCACTATCGGCGCAGATAACTCACCTGTTCTGACCATCTCGTTAAAGGCCAAACCCAGTTTTTTCCTTTCACCTAAACCAACCCAACAGATACGTGCAGGTAACCCTTGAAATTGAATACGCTCTTTGGCCATATCCAACCATTGGTGCAAATGTGGGTTATCGGGTAGCAACTCTTTCACTTTTTCGTCAGTTTTATAGATATCTTCAGGATCACCTGATAACGCTACCCAACGAAATGGACCGATACCTTGGCAGAACAAAGGTCTAATGTAAGCAGGCACAAACCCGGGGAAATCAAAGGCGTTTTCAATACCTTCTTCTAAAGCCATCTGACGAATGTTGTTACCATAATCCAGCGTAACCGCACCTTTAGTTTGCAGGCTTAACATGGCCTTGACTTGAACAGCCATTGATTGTTTGGCCGTTTTTATCACCGCTGATTCATCTGATATGCGTTGCTTTTCTGCCTGCTGTAAACTCCATCCTATGGGTAAGTAACCGTTCAAAGGATCATGAGCGCTGGTTTGATCAGTCACCACATCTGGTGTGATATTGCGTTTAACCAATTCGGGAAAAACATCCGCTGCATTAGCCAGTAAGCCAATAGAAATCGCTTTACCTGCCAAATTCGCTGCTTTTAATAAATCCATAGCATGGTCGAGGTTTTGGGCTTTTTTGTCTAGGTATCCTGTTTTTATTCGAAAATCGATACGGCTTTCGTCTACCTCAACGGCCAACATTGAAAAACCGGCCATAGTTGCCGCAAGAGGTTGTGCGCCACCCATGCCACCCAAACCACCAGTTAATATCCAGCGGCCTTTGGGATCACCATTAAAATGTTGTTTTGCGACGCTAACAAAGGTTTCGTAAGTGCCTTGTACTATGCCTTGTGAACCGATATATATCCAAGATCCTGCTGTCATTTGCCCATACATCATTAGGCCTTGTTTATCTAACTCATTGAAATGTTCCCACGTTGCCCAGTGTGGGACCAAGTTGGAGTTAGCGATAATGACGCGTGGTGCATTTTCGTGTGTAGGAAAAACCCCCACCGGTTTACCGCTTTGGATCAGCAATGTTTCATCAGTATTAAGTCGTTTGAGTACCTCAACAATCTTGTCATAACTTTGCCAGTCTCTAGCAGCGCGACCAATGCCACCATATACCACTAAACTTTGTGGATGTTCGGCAACCTCTGGATCAAGGTTATTCATTAACATTCTAAGCGGTGCTTCTGTCTGCCAGCTCTTAGTGTTGAGTTGATTGCCTCTGGGGGCGCGGATAATACGACTGGGATCATGACGATTCATAAAGCTTCCTAATGTGTGGGGTTAAAATCAAGGTGTCCGCCAATTCGATAGCGATTACATGGATGATATAAACGGGCATAACTCACGATGCCTTTGCTTGAATAAGTGCGACGACTTATCTTCAAACAAGGCTGAGCGATATCGATATCCAATATGTCAGCTAATCCTTTGTTGGGAGATATGGCTTCAACAGAATGATCAGCTTGAGTAAGCGGAGCGACTTTACTCAAATAATGATTCGCAGTGGTATGCGTAAAATCTTGTTCAATATATTGCGGCGCTAAAGCAGGATTAACTAATCGGTCTTCTAATTGAATAACCAAGTCGTTTTCCATATGCACAATTTTAGTGTGAAAAATTAAAGTATTCGCTGCAACGCCCAACCAAACACGTTGTCGTTCTGATGCGTGTACGCTATCCACACCTAATACTTTGTTTGAATAGCGATGGCCACGCTGAGTGATTTCATCGTCTATGCTGCGGATTTCAAGGATAGAGCTCATAGGTCTGCTATCAGAAACAAAGGTACCTACACCTTGAGATCGGGCCAAAATACCCTCAACTACCAGTTCGGATAAAGCACGGCGAGCAGTCATACGACTCACACCAAAATTGGCTGCTAACTTATTTTCAGATAACACTTTGTCACCTGGGCGCATTTCGCCACTTTCAATTTTATCCAGCAATGCAGATTTGATTTGTACAAACCTGGCTTGCACCGGAGATTTATTATTTATCATCAATCGCTCAAATATGTGAGTATAAAATGATATTAATATACTTGTACATACTTGTATATACAAGTATGTACAAGTAGACTCATGTTATATAAATCAGAGGGTATAGGCGATGACTAAACAGTGTGATGTGGTAATAGACAATGTTCGTATTGCTTCGATGCAAAAAAATGGCAAAGCTTACGGTATGCTCTCTGACTCTTGTGTTGCCATTAAAAATGGTAAAATACTTGCTATATTCAATGGCTCTGAAGCCTCATATCAAAGTGACAAAATAGTCGATGGTGAAAATAAATGGTTACTACCTGGGTTTATCGACTGCCACACTCATCTTGTTTATGGAGGCAACAGAGCTAACGAGTTTGAACAGCGTCTGCAAGGTAAAACCTATACTGAGATAGCTCAACAAGGTGGCGGCATTCAAGGCACAGTAAATGCTACCAGAGAAGCATCCGAAAAAGATCTGCTCACTGGCGCAATTAAACGCGCTGCTAGACTAGTTGAAGAGGGTGTGACCTGTATAGAAGTCAAGTCAGGTTACGGTTTAGATTTAAATACCGAGCTAAAAATGCTCAAGGTCGCTAAACAAATTGCTGATAATTTACCCGTGAGTATTGTGACCACTTACCTGGGTGCTCACACGGTACCAAAAGAATATCGTTCAAATCCTGATGACTATGTTCAGTTTATGTGTGAGCAAGTCATTCCTGTTGTCGCTGATCAAAAACTGGCAAGTTGCGTCGATGTATTTTGTGAAAGTATTGGGTTTTCGCCAGCACAATGTCGCAAAATTTTTGTAGCTGCTAAAAAAAACACACTGAATGTCAAAGCTCATGTTGAGCAACTCTCTGATTTGAAAGGTGCCAAACTTGCCGCTGAATATGGTGCACTTTCTGTTGACCATATTGAATATTTAGACCCTAATGATATACCTGCAATAAAACAAGCAGGCACCGTTGCGGTGTTATTGCCCGGTGCATTTTATTATCTCAGTGAAACCCAAAAACCACCTGTTGCCGAACTAAGAGCCAATAATGTGCCTATTGCGATAGCCACTGACCTAAACCCCGGTAGCTCACCCATTGCATCTATTTTAACCATAATGAATATGGCAAGTGTCTTGTTTGGTTTAACCCCAGAAGAAGTATTATATGGCGTCACTGTGCATGCGGCAAAAGCCTTGCATATACCAAACAAAGGACAAATCAATACAGGCATGGATGCAGACTTGTGCTTGTGGGATATCGAACATCCGGCGGAGTTAGTTTATGCTATTAACCAACACCGACCATCAGCTAAATGGTTTGCTGGTAAGGAATGTTAACTGCCATGTCTATCATGTCCAAGACGTCTAAGTTAAAAAAAACCTATCAGTGGCAAGGCCGCGAAGATACTGAAGAGGGTCAACATGGCCTGCGATGGCATCAGGTGATAGATAAACGGCAACGCTCTGATCAGTGCAGTTTGCGTAGTTGCGCCTTACTTGGTTTTGAATGTGACTTAGGCGTGGCCGCAAATAAAGGTCGAATTGGTGCAGCAACAGGTCCAAATATAATACGTAAAGCACTAGCAAACTTAGCCTGGCATGCGGAATGTGATTTAAACGATACAGGCAATATTATTGCTGAAACATCTTTGGCTGATGCCCAGGCCCAATATGCCCAGGAGATCGCCAACAACCTAAATCATAATACATTAGTAATAGGCTTAGGTGGCGGGCATGAAATAGCTTGGGGCAGTTACCAAGGTTTAGTCCAGCATTTGACTACCAAACCAAACAAAAAGATTGGTATTATTAATTTTGATGCCCACTTTGATCTTCGTAATCCGTCTAAAACGACCAGTTCAGGGACGCCTTTTAGACAAATAGCTGAATATTGCCAATCACATAATCAGCCATTTCATTATGCATGTTTGGGTGTAGCTGAATCGTCAAATACGGCAGCGCTGTTTACCTATGCCAAGCAAACTAATACCCGATATTTACTGGATACTGATTGCAATTTTGTGAATGCCAAAAGACTACTTGAGCCATTATTAAACACGGTAGATGAGGTGTATGTCACTGTGTGCCTGGATGCATTTCCAGCACATATTTCACCAGGTGTTAGTGCACCAAGTGCCTTGGGTATTTCAGTTGAATTTGTAGTGCAGATGCTGCACTGGATAGCTGAGTCAGAATCAGCTTTTAAATATAATTGGCGACTAGCAGATATAGCCGAAATGAATCCTGACTATGATATCGACAATAGAACAGCAAAGCTGGCAGCAAGGCTTGTTTACGAAGCGATAAGTACTAAGTTTAAGAAGCGATAATAAATAATCCTAACGTTGAAAGAATTCTAGACATAGCTCAATTTGACATTTACGCTATGATTATCACAATAATATGCTTGGACACATAAACACTCTCTTCACTATTTAATCTTCACTTTAAGCCTTAGCAGATCGTCACCACGTGGTTGTCTAACAAGTCAGATTGACCTGTATATGTTTGAACCGCATGTGTGCCTGTGAAGTTTTCAAGATCGAGAGCGGTGTAAGATGGGTAATTTTTCGGTGTTAGGACTGAATTCACCCACAGCATTGAAGACAGTAGAATTGGGATTTTGGTTCCAACCATTAGCAGGATGAATAATCAAAACTAGGATCACGTTCAGAATTAAAATTACCGTGATAATAAGCGATATCAGCTTAAGCGTAAGCGTAAATAGTATTGTTTGATGAATTGGTACGCATATCCACCTTAGTCTAAAATTCGGTTTGACTAGTCGCTTTTGTGCAGGTAGCTGACTGCTGTAAAGCATTAACAGGATCCCAACTTATTTTTATTGTTACCCACTGCCCATCCACCATATGTGTAACTGGCCCATGATGGGTACAAAAAGTAGGGAGGGTTTTAAATTCAGATGTGTCCGCTTGATATACTACCAAGCATTTTATAAGCAGTGTATTTATAATGATCTGTATAAATAATCATCAATTCGACTCGACTTTAGCACAGCTTTTCCGTATGATGCGCGGCCTTTGTTTGCCCGATGGCATTGCTACTTGGTAAACATTTTAATTAATTTTTTATTCTGGACGAGCTACTTTTGATTTCTACTGCAAATATCACCATGCAATTTGGCGCTGCGCCTTTGTTTGAAAACATCTCGGCTAAATTTGGCCACGGCAATCGCTACGGACTGATTGGTGCTAACGGCTGTGGTAAATCCACATTCATGAAAATTCTCAGTGGTGACTTAGTACCAAGCGCCGGTAATGTCTCAATTACTCCCGGAGATAAGGTCGGCACATTGAGCCAAGACCAATTCGCTTTTGAAGAATTCACAGTAGTTGACACTGTTATTATGGGCGATGCTAAGCTTTGGAAAGTCAAACAAGAACGTGATGCTATCTACTCAAAGCCAGAAATGAGTGAAGCAGACGGTATGCATGTAGCAGAATTGGAAACCCAGTTTGCGGAAATGGACGGCTACACCGCAGAATCAAGAGCCGGTGAAATCCTTCTACAAGCAGGTATCTCCGAGCATTATCACTTTGGACTCATGGCGCAGGTAGCACCCGGTTGGAAATTGCGGGTCTTATTAGCTCAGGCATTATTCTCTAATCCAGATATTTTGTTATTGGATGAGCCAACCAACAACCTTGATATCTACACTATCAATTGGCTTGGTGGGGTGCTCAACGAACGTAAATGCACCATGATTATTATTTCCCACGATAGGCACTTTTTAAACTCTGTATGTACTCATATGGCGGATATAGATTACGGCGAATTACGCATCTATCCTGGTAATTATGAAGCATATCAGGCGGCATCGTCATTAATCCAAGAACAACTTCACACAGAAAATGCCAAGAAAAGTGCCGAGATTGATGAATTACAAGCTTTTGTAAATCGTTTCTCGGCGAATGCTTCCAAAGCAAAGCAAGCTTCTTCTCGTGCTAAAAAGATGGAAAAAATTACGTTAGACGAAGTCAAATCTTCAAGCCGCCGCACACCAAAAATCGTGTTAAAGCAGCACAGAAAGCTTCATCGTCAAGCGTTGATCCTTGAACAACTGAGCCATGAGTTTGATGACAAGCCATTGTTTAACAACGCAGACCTAATTTTAGAGGCTGGCGCAAAACTAGCCATAATTGGTGAAAATGGCGCAGGTAAAACCACTCTGCTACGTTGTTTGATTGATGATTTACAAGCCACCAGTGGCGTAGTCAAATGGTCAGAAAACGCTAGCATTGGTTATTGCCCACAAGACAGCACCGCCGACTTTGATACTGATCTTACGTTGTTTGATTGGATGTCACAGTGGCGTACACCCAAACATGATGATTTAGCCGTACGTGCTTTATTGGGTAGCTTACTATTTACCGCTGACGATTTTAATAAAAAAGCCAACGTTTGTTCTGGTGGAGAAAAAAACCGTTTGTTATTTGGCAAATTAATGATGTCAGACATCAATGTACTGATAATGGACGAACCCACCAACCATATGGATATGGAAGCGATTGAAGCATTAAACAACGCGCTTAAAAAATTCGATGGCACGCTGATATTTGTGAGTCATGACAGAGAGTTTGTTTCGTCTTTGGCCACACGTGTCATTGAAATTAGTGAGCATGAAATCATTAATTTCCAAGGTACCTACAACGAATATCTATCTAGCCGTGAGCAAGCATTGAAGGTAGCTTAATTTAGAGACAACTTCTGGTAAATGGCATCTCGATAAAATACAGTAGGTAAAAAAGAGATTCCTTATGCAAGATCACGATGCTTGGCTACTAAACGATTTTATTGAATATCCACCAGTAGAAATGCTGGTGCGCTCTGAGCAATTTTATGCTGATATCAAACGTCGGCATAGTATTCGAAAATTTAGTGATCGCCCTGTCGCTAAAAATATTATCGAAAACTGTATCAAAGCCGCTGGCACAGCACCTAGTGGTGCCAACCACCAGCCTTGGCATTTTGTCGCTATTCATTCTCAAGACGTTAAAAAGCAAGTGCGCGAGCAGGTCGAAGCGCTCGAAAAAAGGTTTTACGAAGGTCGAGGTTCAGAAGAATGGTTAGAAGCACTCAAACCATTAGGTACTGATGCTGATAAACCTTATTTAGAACACGCCCCATGGCTTATCGCTATCTTCAGTCAAAAAAATACCGAACAAGAAGATGGTGATAAACAAACCAACTACTATGTGCATGAGTCTGTGGGTATTGCTACAGGTTTTCTGATTAATGCCTTGCATCACTCTGGCTTGGCAACTCTGACTCATACACCCAAACCTATGAGTTTTTTATCCAAAATATGTGGCCGTCCAAATAATGAACGCCCTTATATGTTGTTGATTGTGGGCTATCCCGCAGATGATGCCACTGTGCCACACCACGCAATCAACAAGAAGCCACTGAACGAAATAACCAGCTTTTTGTAGTGTTGTGGCATGGGATTAAAACAAAATATTATCCAGCTAGTTTTGTGTATTGCTTGATAAAACGATCAAATAAAAAATTTAAATTAGTACATTTTTAAAATGTTTAAATTTTTGGTCATGTTTTTGACTTTCTCGTTAGCCCTCATAAACTAGTGACTGAGAACATTATTAACATTTGTAATCGATTAATTTAATAACAACAATAACTGCTTTATTTCATCAAAATTTTGAATATTCAATAACTCTGCCTTTTGTTCTAATGTACTAAATTCAGAGTGCCCTGCCGCCGCAAAATATAAACACGACAACATAAATAGAACTAACTCATCCTGTTCACTACCCTTTGCACCCAACTGACTCGCCTTATCTAAGTGGCTAAGCCGTTTCACCACACTTGCGTCAATATGCCACAACGACAACATTAATGATGATGCCGAATAAAGACTGATCGCCATAGACTCGCGAATATACTGATTAAGTGAGTGTAAATCATCAATACCTTGTAAGGCATGACGTATCATTTTGTGCTTATAGGTGTTTTTATGACTTAATAGAAATATCCCCAATAACGAAAACACTAACACTTGTTCGGTGTGGGCAATATCGAACTTAAGGTTCGACACTAACAACCTTCGCACACGGTAAAATAATTTGGGTGCCAATAAAAAGGCTTGGCTGTATTGATCGATAATATTTTGATCAACATTATCTTGCAGGGCATCTTTAACTGCATAAAGAACGGCAAAATTAACAATGGTGTTAATGCCTAAATTCCTACTGACCGCTTCTTGAATGGTTTTGGGGGTTCGTCCATAAATGGCTCTACTCGCTTGCCCCATTACTCGACCTGAAAAAATAACGTCCTTGCTAATAATATTAATCACACCATCTAGATTGAGACTACCTCGGTCTCTTTCTCGCAATAACTGCTGACAACTACCAGGCATCGGTGGCATATTTTCAGCAATTTCAGTTAGTTTCCGATAACTACTTTTAACGCTACCTACTAATGATAAATCACGAAATTGTGATGGTGTAATACCAAACTTTTTTCGAAATGCTCGCTCAAATGTTGCCCGTTCTGAATACCCTAGCTTAATAGCCAAATCATCAATTTTGGTTTGCATTGTTAGTAAAGCTTTGACACACAACTCATTTAAAAACTTATTTTGAATAAGTTTATAACTGGTTTCTTCTTGGGTGAGTTTGCGCCTAAACGACGTCATGCTCATAGCCAATTCCAATGCACATTGTTCAATGGTCAAAGACGAGGGTAAATCACATTTGTTTAGCAACCGATTAACTGCCTCAGTCAAAAACAAACGTGGTTGGGGATTATTCATCGACACATCCTTATAATTAGAACACCATTTTTTTAGTTAAATTAAATTGAAACATATACTTAACTTTTTTTATTCGAGTAATTGGATTGTTACTGGTCAACTTAAATCTATTCTATATTCACCATCTTTTATCATGCTTACCCCTTACAAACGAATAATCAAACTCGACTGATGGCAAGTTGAACAATGTAATCTTCAGCTAACCTGACCCAAATATTCTTTAGTCAACGCGCTTAAATATTGATACTTCTGTTTGCACGAAAAACAATAAATACATGTAAACTTATTTCTAACTTTTAGGTTGATACCGCCTGTAAACTTGGGATTTATCGATGTTGTGCGATAAAGTAATAATTATTTTTGCAAGCTCTTCGTGCCTGTCGACAAAGCTTTCACTAAAAACGACATAAGCAGAATTAGAAAGATAAGGCGGAAAAAGCGTCTCAAAATTGGTAAAATCGAGTGACTCTGCCTTTGTTTCTATAGGGTAATTTCCATCCATCGAGCACACCTGAACGATGGCGTCAACGCGTCCCTTTTCAAGCATTCGAAACTTTTGCGTTGGATTAAAAAGCACTACCCATTGTGGGTTTATTTTACTGCTATGTTGTTTTGAAAAGCCGGCTTGAATCCCAGCTATAAAGGATGACCCTTCTTCCATGCCGTTTCGTACTTTTCCCAACTGTAAACCAGTAACACTGGTGAAACAGACATTGGCTGTTGAAATAATACTGGCGTTAAGGCTAAAGCCTAACTTTGATGGATAAACGACATTTTCCCGCGCAGCATCAAATCCGCCTATCATCATATCAACCTTGCCATTTTCCAAGTCAGCGTTACACCGTTTCCAAGGGCGAGTGACATATCTAAGTGTGGCATCTGGCAATATTTTTTCATCGAATACTTGACGCATTATATCTGGATTGATACCTGTCAGACTGCTATTTTCTCTAATAAAAAGGGGGTAAACATTATTTTGAGGTGCACAAAATGTGACAAAGGTGTGAGTCACTTTATTTTCAGCCGCAAACAAATGAAATGTAGTTAGTATCAAAACTTGCAACCACAACCATAAAAATCGTTTAAATAGTCTCATTGGCATTCATTCACTAATTTAACTAAACTCTTCGCAGAATAATGACGTAGATTATGCACTTATATCTACCTAAAGTTACCTAGACAATAATTGTAAAGGTTTTGATTCGTGTTTAAACTAACACCAACATTAGCATCAACAGGGCCAACTAGATAACTCTATTCACCTATATTAAATTGGGTCGACTGCCACTGCGATATATCTGATATTCTGAAAATATAATCAAAATATCAAAACTGGTTTAAATCGCTAAACCTAAAGCAGTACAAAAACAAACCTCATATTACAGATAATTAATGGCTAAGAAATTTAAGATATGTGGGTTAACCACCTCAGGTGCCTCTTCCTAGATAAAGTGCCCTGCATCTTTTATATGCACACCCTTTTCGTCAATATTTAGACTATGCATGACCTGTTTTTTTGCGGCTCCCATTTTAGAATTGTATCCTTTTCACCCTAAATAACAGCGTCAAGTAAATTGAGCTGGCGAATAGTTTTGTCATATTTAGGTAAGTTGTTACAAGTGTTGCTAAAGACTGATAAATGCCGTTAGTTTTACGTTCATGCAAGGGTGTTTAGTAACCCTCATCCCCCATAGATAAACGTTTATTATATAACCCTTCGTTAAATAATTGATCTAGCACAGTGCTGAAGGTAGCAAGGTTTTCGTATAACCACATACTTGATTTTGCAGCCATACCTCGGTTCATTCAAGCCGGTGGATTAAAACCCTCTTCAAATACGATAGTGTTCAAATAATTAATCGAGACAGTCTTTCTGGCGCTTGTTTAGCCAACTCCCACGTCCAGACGCCCCCAGCATCATTCATGATATGAGCCCAGTTATAAATATTAAGTGAGTCCGTTAACGCCAAAACACGCTTACTGTGTAGAGCAGGAGCGTAAATATCATATCTATCTAGGCGGGGCACTGCTACCCAACCCCAACATGTCGGGAGCGATAACTCGAGACCCAGAGATCGCAAGTCCATCAATCATTTTTCGGTATAACCACGGTGATGATGTTACACCATGAAGAAGTAAAATGACTGGGCCTTACCCTTTATCTATATACTTGATTTCACCGTCGGTAGAAGAGAAAGACTGTTGTGAATATCTAAATTCAGCATAATTTTGCGGCGCCTTTTTATCGGAATATTGCACTGCGGTATAACCCGATAAAACTAACCCTAACACCGTCATATTGAAAACCAATATTTGTCTTAATGTGACAACCGTTGAAGGGATATATTTAAATATAATACGTAAACGCAGCAGTATAATTATTCTTATAAGCAGTAAACTTTTTATATTATTAAATATCGTCAGACAGCTCAAAATAATCAGCCCTTAGACGCAAAGGTGTCTCAGGCAGCTAAATATTTCCCGCAGCTTTTCAGATGCTCAAATTAGGTTGTGTTCAGCCTAAAATGTTTTAAGCGTCGCTTCGTTATAATAATGTAACTTCACACTAAAAGTGGTGCCTTCACCAC
The DNA here is from genome assembly GCA_964564805.1 of uncultured Pseudoalteromonas sp. Lineage (GTDB taxonomy): Bacteria > Pseudomonadota > Gammaproteobacteria > Enterobacterales > Alteromonadaceae > Paraglaciecola. The sequence goes on from CAZMDX010000687.1 coordinate 11,577, forward strand.
TACTATTATTTTCAAAACTAATATCACCATTGAGCCTTTCAGCAAGAGTTTTCGCGCAAGATAAACCAATGCCATATCCATCCACAGTACCTTGATTTCTAGCAAACATTTTAAAAATGGAATCCCGTTGGTTTGTACCTATACCCATCCCATTATCTTTCGTCGATAACGTCCATGACTCATCCTCTAGGTCTAATGTAGCGTGAATTTCTAACCTTAAATCTCTGTCAGTTGACTGATATTTGATCGCATTATCAAGCAAGGTGCTAAAAATGAATTTAAGTGCAAAAGGGTCACTGAATACGTTATCAGGCATTTTACCAACGACTACCTTAGTATTTTTGAGTCTGACGCTATTGAGTTCCAACAAGCCAGTAATCGTTGATCCCAATTCAACTTTGGTAAGTTTCATTTCTTTATGTACCGTTGCCGAGAACTCCAAAATACCGTTAATCAACTCATCAATTCTTTGGGTTGCGAGTTTCACGTACTTCAAACTGGATTCAATTTCAGGTATACATTTGCTTAGTTTGCTAGGTGTATCGATAGCTTCAAGCAGTTCATCATGAATAATATCTGAGTGTCCCGTAATGTTAATTAATGGGGACTTCATATCATGAATAATAATCCTCACCACTTCATTTAATCGCTCTCGTTCGTTTACATATTTTTTGCGTCTTCTGATCATTGTGCGTTGCATTTGATTAAAAACTTTAGCCAAGTCACCTAATTCATTATCAAACTCTACTTGAATAGTTTTCTGCCGACCTTGAGCCAGTTCAATTGCTGCTGCTCTGAGTTCAACCACTTGTTTGACAATTTTTCTGGCGTTTCTACCAGTTAAAAGTATGGCGGTGGTCATAGTCAGAAATAATAAAAACAATGCCAGTAAAAAGGCAAAAAAAGTCGCGTTTTCTACCCATTGTGTTTCTGCTTTTAATTTACGAATATGTGTATCTTGAATTTTAAGCAATAAGGATTTAACGTGAATTGTTAACGGCTCAGTTTCTGTAGAAATGGTATAAATTGCCTTATTCCAA
>CAZMDX010000688.1:0-1776 GCA_964564805.1 uncultured Pseudoalteromonas sp.
AATTCATAACAATTAAGCATTGATTGCGCTTATACGGCTGGGTTAGGATGGTTCGCTAATTAGGTAAGAGTTACTCTCTTACTTGTCCGTTTTTTTACATGCTGAGATATTGAGTAATAATGAAGTTCAAGAATTTACTGGTTATATTATCCGCCACCATGATGTTGTCAGCTTGCGCTGATTGGATTTTCCGAATTGACATACCTCAAGGTAACTTTTTGGACGAAAAAGACGTTAAAAAGCTCAGGATTGACATGACTAAAGAGCAAGTTGCGTATGTGTTAGGCAAACCTGTTCTGGAAGATGCATTTGACCATGATACTTGGTATTACTTGTACCAGATGAAACGCGGTATGAAGCAGCGCGGTGAAGATTTTCGCAAGGAACTCACAGTTAAATTTATTAACGGCAACATTGCAGAAGTCACAGGCGATTTTGAATTGTCCGAAGATTTTAATATACCCCTGGACCTATGAATTTCTAATTTAATTTAATCGGCAGTGGCCATCTTTCTTATTTCTAATAAGCTGGCCACAGATACTATTTAATGTCCTTAATTTTTTAAACACATGCCATTGGGCATAGGTAATAGTAGTTTAATGCTCAAAGGCAATATACCTGCATTGAATCTAACCAGTATTTTAAGTTGAAGCGCACGTGCTCACATATTACTACTTTTTGACGATTTCAATTTATTTGCCCTTAAGATTTCTCAAAGGCTTTTTTCTAGTCAGTTATCGCACACAAATATAGTATTTATCTGAGGCTAAAAATTCCGAGGAAGCCATTATCAAATTAATTTTTAGCTCCCTCACATATATTTTTACTGTATCTAGACTTTATTACCGCCTGACTTTAAACGCAAATGTACAGTGACCTCCTCCCTGTTATGATATAGATGTTTGGCTTGCAATAAATACTTACCTGCTTGATTGGCCTGCATCACCTCATCAATAATCGCTAACGCGCCCTGGATCGATTCATAACGTTTTTTCATTGGCAGTTTAAGATTAAACATCGCTTCCTTACAACGGCCATCTGCCACCCAATTAGCCATAAGTTTTGCCACCTTTTGTGGTTGCTCAATCATGTCGCAAACTAACCAATAAATATTTTTTTTCTTTGGCTGAAATTTAAACCCGTCTTCAGGGTAATAAGTTACCTGCCCAGTTTCCATTAGCGCTTCATCCATAGCGCCGTTATCGACGGCCTGCACAAACATACCTCGCTGCACTAATTGATATGTCCACCCTCCGGGGCAAGCGCCTAAGTCGACCGCATACAAGCCACCTTGTAGGCGCACATCGTGTTCTTCTTTAGGAATAAACGTCTGAAAGGCTTCATCGAGCTTTAAGGTTGAGCGACTTGGCGCGTCATGTGGGAACTTCAAGCGCAAAATACCTAACGCCAAGGGGGAGTTGTTATCCGTAAATGAGTAGCCAATATAGGCTTTGTCAGTTTTAGTAAAAAACACATGTAATACTGGTTTTTTAGAATTGTCTTTATTGGTTAGCATACTTTTTTTACGCAAAGCTTGCCTAAAGGGCACACTTATCTTTCGACATAACTTCGATAATTCTCTGCCATCCGTTGTGTCTGCATATTCCACCCGTAACTCGCCACATAATGGAAACCCTTTACAAGCTTCTAAAAGTGGGCCAATACGATCCGCCACATCCAAATCCTCAAGCACTTGTTTACAAGCGAACTGTTGGCGAGCAAAAATAAGCTTGTTGAACACGAGCTGCTTTGCTAATAACTCAGCATGTTCTTCTT
>CAZMDX010000689.1:0-10834 GCA_964564805.1 uncultured Pseudoalteromonas sp.
GCGATGCGGTCCCACCTGATCCCATTCCGAACTCAGAAGTGAAACGCATTAGCGGCGATGGTAGTTTGGGGTCTCCCCATGCGAGAGTAGCACACTGCCAGACTCCCAATAATAAGAAAAGGCCACCTGTTTCAGGTGGCCTTTTTTTATGTCTGTAAGCCACAGATAGGCACGACATTGGGAAGTGAGCGCCATGATTGGAAACACGGCTATAAACACAGACACTTACCCTTGGAGTGTTAACGTTATACCCTTGTGATCAAAATTATATTGACAGATCCCAATATCCAGAGCCTTTGACTCAATTTTATATCCCAGCTCTGAGCAACGAGTCCCTAGTTGTTTATTACGGAGTGTCGTTACGTGTCTCCGTTTTTTAGATCGCGATGGGAAACGCATTCGGTGTGATAAAAAACATTCTAACCAACTCAATCGACTTAATCATCACAAACAACTGAGTCAGCACAATCGTCTGATATCTTGAAAAAGGATTAAGAATATCCTTAACGCTGTTACGTAACCGTTGGATGGATGAGAAAGATATCATGCTTCCTGGCACTTTTATAAAGGTATGTACTGGTGTGCTTTCGAGCTTGTGTTAAATAATTTGTATAAATTAACAATTATGTTGTTTGATAATAATACATTGCCAAAAATGATTAACATAGCGTGTCAGTTATTCACCTTGCTTTGTTTAATTCACCTTATCGTTTAGCTAGTCATATAATGGTACTGATTAAGTTGACTGGGAATTGTTATCTTAAATGACCTGTTTTTGATGATTAAAACGTGTGATTTGATGTACTTTCATCAATAATATACAGTCTCGAGCTATATAATCAGAGGGCTATCTATGCAGTATTGGTTGTTCAAAACAGAGCCAGGTGCCTTTAGCATTGATGACTTAGCTAATATGCCAAACCAAATAGAACATTGGGATGGAATTCGCAACTATCAGGCACGTAATTTTTTACGTGACGATTTAAAGTTAGGTGATTTAGTATTCATTTATCACTCAAGCTGTAAAAGAATTGGAATAGTAGGTTTAGCTGAAGTAGTTAAGGAAGGATATATTGATCACACACAATTTGATCCAGAAAGTGAATATTATGATCCGAAATCACTAAAAAATAAGCCCAGATGGATAATGGTTGATATTCAACTTAAACAAAAATTTGTGCAGATATTAACACTTGAAAATATAAGAAATATGCCAGAAATTATAGATATAGGCTTAGTTAAAAAAGGTCACAGGTTGTCTATTATGCCAGTTATACAAAATGAATTTGAGTGGTTACTTGGAAAATGTCAGTAGCGATTTTTCAAATTTGTTTTGTTTTGAGATTGGTCGATGTGCATGGAAATCATTTATAGTATCTTCATTCCAAGGTATTGCAATTTCTGGAGGTCTGAAGTTAAACGTTGATAAGGGTTGACTTAATTTTTATTGTAAGTTCTTTAAAAACTACTACTTTTAAAGGTTAATTATGTTAGAAGTGCTACACAACAATAAATAAAAATTGTACCAGCGATAGTACCTAAATAGAGCAGGATGTTATCTCATTTTGTATCATTTATTTAAATATGTTTTACCCTATACTCTAGTATTTTATGATTATGCGGTTGACATTTTTCTGGTCTAATTAACTGATTATCATCCACAATAAAGATTAATAACTAAACTAAAAAATGACAATCTAAAACAAATTATGGCGTGCCTTTTAGGAACACAAACAACGTAGACAAACTATTTAATATTGAAAGATAAACTCTTGAATATTGTCTTCTAATACAGATAGCGGAACAGAACCGTGTTCAAGCACTGCATGATGAAACGCTCGTAGATCAAATTGTTTACCAAGTTCAGACTCTGCTTGTTTACGTAATCGCTTTATTGTTAACTCACCAATTTTGTATGATAAAGCCTGAGCAGGCCATGAAATACATCGTTCGATCTCAGTCTTAACATTATGTTCAGATAGAGCAGTGTTTTCTAACATAAAATCTATGGCTCTTTGGTTGGTCCACTCTTTTACATGCATGCCTGTGTCTACAACTAAACGACAAACTCTCCACATTTCATAACTCAAGCGCCCAAATTCATCATACATGCCTACTTCTTTCCTAAAAACTCTGAATACAAACCCCATCCCTCACCAAATGCTGATATGTAGGTATAACGCCTAACTTCAGGTAAATCCTTCATTTCTCGAGCTAATGATATTTGTAAATGATGTCATGGAACTGCTCCATGTAACGTTAATGCAGTTAGTGCATATAAAGGTCTCTTGTCTAAGGCATATGTATTAACCCAATAATAACCCGGCTGGTCATCTCTAGATGGTGATATATAGCGTCCTGTAGTGTATTTAGGGTCAATGTTCTCAGGTACAGACTCTACCCCGTAGGGAGTTCGTGGCAGGTAGTTAAATAATTGAGGTAGCTTAGCATCCATTTTTTTTGCAATGTATGAAGCTTGTTTAATTAATTCGCTTTTTGTTTGCGCATAAAACCTTTTATCAGTCCGTAAATATCGTATGAACTGGTTAATATTGCCATCAAACTTGAGTTGATCAACGACTGTTTGCATTTCACCGCGAATACGTTTACCTCTTCTAAACTTAAAAAATGTATATCATGCACTGACATTTGAGTTGTTGTATAAAAATCACTACGATTTTGGTAATAAGCAATACCGTTTGGTAAAGATTTAGCAGCAATATTACTTTTACTTTTTGGAATATATTCAGTGACTAAAAAATTATAAAATGTCTGATAAGCACCAAACACATGCTCCGCGACAATTAAACTCGCATGTTCAGTTAATTTCTGTTTTTGAATAAGATCAACATTAGCATCCTTGTAATTTTTAAAGGGTGCATAAAACACACTGTCTTCAGGTGAGTTTTTAATAAACGCTTTCACTGAATCTTCAAAACCTTTCAATACTACTTTGGGTTGAATGAAACCAGTTTGTATCCCTTTTCTCATCCAATTAATCTGTTGTTCAAAATATAACGGGAATTGTTCAAGTCGTGATAAATAATTTTGATAGTCATTTAAAGTCTTAAAACAGCTAGAACGGGTAAAAAAAGCTAATCCACTATGAAAGCTTGATTCTGATGTAAGAGGCATATAATGAGCATTAAATTGGTAAAGGTCGATATCATTCTGTAATTGTCTTTGTTGAATTAGCAGACTGATCTGTTCGTCCCTACTGAGTTTATCTTTATTTAGGTAAGCCAATTTTTTTAAAAAGTTGCGAAATTGATTGTCTTGCTTTGCAAGCGCTAAAGGTGAAATGTCAGGCAACTTGTTATCAAAGTCATGTATGCCTTGCCTCGTGGCTAGGAGTGGACTAATTGATAATTTATACTCCCAGATTTCGTCAAATAGTGGCTGTAATTGTGTCCGTTGAGTAGCTGTGCATACATATGAAAAAAACAGCTATCACTAGAAAAAAGTATAATTTAAACATATGTTTACCTGCATAAATTTTATTTAGGTGTATTTCTAGGTGTATAAATGGGAGAAGGAAAAGTAGCCACTTTATCTGACAATACCGTCATTTTAGAAGTACCTTGTTTTTTCACTTCATCGATACGAATTACACTGTGCATAGGAACGTAGGTTCTAGTGACGTCAGCAAATTCATCTTTTAGTTTTTCGTGACTAGGGTCCAATACCAAACCTGTATGAGTATCCCAGACAAAGTCACCTATCTCAATAAAACCAAACATGCTTCCTTGGCAAACTTCACGAACATAAAGCTCATAACGCTCACCATTTGCGATAAATTGGATACGGAATAAATGTTCTTTATTGGACATAATAACTTCTCAATATATTAATCTGGTTTCCCAGTTTCATTGAACAGGGAAAAGTACGTATTACAGGGTCTATAGGTGGTGATGAACTGACCAATAGCAAGGATAAAAAGGTTCTGTTTAAAACTATTTCAATCAACCATTAACTTTCTACTACAGTGATATATGCGAACCACACATAGAAGGTGCTGTAATACATTATGTACTTTTAATGCCCATAATTGTGTTTGAGCTTTTTACTCTAACAAGGTTAATACGCTGATGTGTATAATTCACTTCGGAGTTTTCGCAACTGAAGAAGAAAGTCCAAAAGGCCACCCCCTGTAAACTAATCAAGTTAGATTTTTCTGAAGTTTACATTAGCAAAATGGTAATAATATCGTTGTGAATACAATCAATATATCGGTATTTATATCTGATACAGGATGGATTAAATGGAGTCCCCCTTCGATGCAAACAACAAGTTAATGAATTTGTAATCATGTCGTTCGTAAATCTAATTAAATGACATTAAACCTTATTATAAATAAATTAAATATGTGTATTACTTTATTAATCAGAGTCATATCAAGAAAAATTAATGCAGATTAACTGTGTAATACTTGAATTATTGTTTAACAGCTAAAGGCCCTAATAAAGCTTGTGTGGCTAATTGTAACTCATCAGTATCACCAGCTAAAATTGCATTTACCGCAAAACCTTGCACATAACTGGTCAGCTGCAAAGCTGTTGATTCTAAGTTGATATAAGTGTGCACTTGTCCTAACGCTTGAGCTTTTTCTAAACAACCAATAAAGTCAATTTGTAATCGATCAAGATAGTGACGGCCAATCTCTTGTACTTTTTTGTCATCAAAGCCTAACTCAGTGATGCAGTTGATCAATAAGCACCCTTTATCTTTTATATGCTCCACGTAATCAATAAAAAATGTATTGATAGAATCAAGCCCATGATTAGACTCTAAATGCTTCATTATTTTATTTAGATGACTTGTTTGGTAGTACTTTAACACCATGTACAGAAAAATTTGTTTACTACCAAATTCGATATAAAAACTCCTTCTGTTAAAATCAGTTCTGGCGATAATTTCATCCATAATAGCACCGTGATAACCGTGTTCCAAAAACACATCAATCGCCTGGCTTAGAACGACATCTACCTTATATTGGGCTTTACGTGGCACTGTAATCAACTCCTACAAATAGAATATTTATTCTTTATAACGTAGTCGAGTTAATTTATCTGTCAAGGTTGTAGTCTAAAAGCATCTCGCTTAATGTATTAACTGGTGTAATTAAAATAAATAAATGTGGAATAACAATGAAGTTAAATCCTAGCTTGAGTGCCCTTTTTTCAATCTTACTAGTAGTTGGATGTCAATCTGAATCGATTCAACCAACACCTAAAATTTCTGCTGATGCTTCACGAATTAAGTCGCATCTTAGATTTTTATCTGATGACCTATTAGAAGGCAGAGATACGGGTGCAAGAGGACACGAGATTGCATCACTATACATTTCTGGTGAATTCGAAAAATATGGCTTACTAGCCGCAGGTGACGACGGCACGTATATGCAGAGAGTTAATTTTGTTCAGGCTAATATTGTTCAATCTTCAATTAAGCTGTCATTAAGCGGCCCAGAGGGCGACGTGTCACTTAAATACCCCAAACAATTTCTTACCTCACCTAATCCTCTAGAGGAGATGACTCAGATGGCAGGTAAGTTAGTGTTCGTAGGTTACGGTATCGTTGCCCCTGAGTTACAGCACAATGATTATCAAGGTATGAATGTCAAAGGAAAGGTTGTGGTTACTTTATCAGGTAAGCCAAAATCATTTCCAAGCGAAGAAGGGGCCCACTTTGGCTCAAGCCGTGAAAAAAGACGCCATGCATCTGAAAACGGTGCAGTTGGTTTTATTACCATCAGTACCCCAACAGCAGAAAAAGTGAGGCCTTATCAAAATTTATTAAATTTTTTACACACTCCTGCTGTTCGTTGGTTAGATAAAGATGGGGAACCATCCGGTGTGTTTCCTAAGCTTAAGGGGTCAGCATATCTCAGTAAAGAAGCTGCAAATCTTTTATTTGCTGATGCAAAACTGAATCTAAAGCAAATTTATGACATGTTGGAAAAAGATGAGTCACCAACAGGATTTGAGTTATCTATGAACATCCAACTTGAATCTACAAGTACTCACAGGCCAATTTCTAGCCCTAACGTGGCTGCGATCCTCGAAGGCTCGGACCCTGCTCTCAAAAACGAGTATGTGGTTTATTCTGCTCACTCTGATCATATTGGTTTTGCTAAAACCGTAAAGAAAGACAAAATTAATAATGGTGCTATGGATAATGCCACAGGTACTTCAGTGTTAATGGAAACCGCTCGTTTGTTTAGTCAACTTGAGGAGCGTCCTAAACGTTCCATTCTTTTTTTAGCCGTGACCGGAGAAGAAAAAGGTTTGTTAGGTTCAGACTATTATGCTCAAAACCCAACGGTGCCTGTAGGTTCAATGGTCGCTAATGTTAATCTTGATATGCCGATACTGACCTATGAATTTGCTGATGTTATTGCATTTGGAGCCAATCATAGCGATATGAAAAGCTCTGTGGCAAAAGCTGCTGAGAAAATTGGATTAGAGTTGAGCCCCGATCCGATGCCTGAGCAGGCACTTTTTACGCGCTCTGACCATTATAGTTTTGTAAAACAAGGAATTCCTTCGGTATTTTTAGTACCTGGTTTTAAATCGGCTGAACCTGACGTCGATGGCACTAAGCAGTTTAGCCAATTTCTTAAAACTAATTATCACAAGCCAGGTGATGATTTTAACCAAGCCTTTAATTGGGAAGCTGCTACTAAGTTTGCAGAAGTGAATTATCACATAGGCCTTATTTTGGCTAACCAAGCGCAACGTTCTAATTGGAATAAAGGTGACTTTTTTGGTGATACTTTTTCAAAATGACTAAAATTAAACCTTATATTTAATAAAAAAGGACTCATATGAGTCCCTTTTTTTTAAAGTCGTGGCTTATGAAAAAAATTGCTTATGAATTAACTGCCACTGTTCAGCGAAATTTTCGGTAGGTCTTTTAGTAAATTCACTGCGGATAAACTGATTAATACGACCGTCGGCAAAACAAATTAACATATTAGCAATTATGCTTTCATCAGCAGGTAAGGTTTTGCCTTCGCGCAACTTACGTTCGCGTAAAACTTGCTTTAATTGAGTTTCCAAGCGTTCAAACAATTGTGCAATACGTTGTCTCAATCTATCTTGTTCACCCATCAAAGCATCACCATTTAAAATACGTGTGATTCCTGGGTTTTTTTCAGCAAAACCTAATATAAGATGCAATATAAGCTGGCAGCGAGTAGCCGTGTCTTTTTCTTCATTTATAATTTTATTGATCCGAGAGAATAAGGTTTCTTCGATGAACTCAATCAAACCCTCAAACATTCGTGCTTTACTTGGAAAATGACGATATAAAGCTGCTTCAGATACACCGACATGGGCAGCGAGTTTGGCTGTAGTGATCCGTTGTCCTGGATTGGTTTGTAACATACTCGCCAGCGCTTGAAGGATTTGCGCACGGCGATTTGGACGTTTTGTAGCTGGCATTCTGGATTCCTAGGCGAAAGTGGCGTCAGCCGTTAGTGTCTTCGTTATATCTTTGGGCTACTAGTCGCATTAATTGACTTGCTAATAATTGTTTATCGGCAACATCTAGCTTTTTTTCACCTTTCGACCAAAATACTGTCAGCGCATTCTGGTCACTATTAAATCCGATTGTACTATCAGACACATCGTTTGCAGCAATCATATTAAGTTTTTTACGCTGTAGTTTATTTAAGGCATGCTCACGAATTTTTTGTGTTTCTGCTGCGAAACCTAAAGTAAAAGGAGCATTATCTAAATGTGCCACATCGCTAAGAATATCAGGGTTTTTAATAAAAGTAAGCGTTAACTCACTTTCAGATTTTTTAATTTTTTGATTGCTTTTTTGCTGTACCCGGTAATCGGCTACTGCAGCACATCCGATAAAAATATCGCAATTATGAATAGTTTGCATCACAGCTTCGTGCATTTGCTGTGCACTGGATACCGAGAGTGTGTGTATATCTACCAGAGAAGGTAAATTAACAGGGCCACTGATTAAGGTGACCGTTGCCCCGAGTTGTTGAGCCGCGATAGCTAATGCATAACCCATTTTTCCAGAGCTATGGTTAGACAAGTAACGCACGGGGTCAATTTCTTCACGTGTTGGACCAGCAGTCACAGTAATTCGCTTTCCAGTCAACAATAATTCAATTGTTTCTTGTGCCAGTAAGTCTGCAATATCTTGTGGCTCAAGCATACGTCCCGGACCTACATCGCCACAAGCTTGTTGTCCTTGAGCAGGGCCTAAAAACTGTATTTTACGTTGCTCTAATACCTTTAAATTAGCTTGTGTTGCATCTGCGAACCACATCTGCTGATTCATTGCTGGAGCTATGATAATGGGTGCTGGCGTTGCGAGGCATAAAGTAGACAATAAATCGTCTGCTAACCCATGAGTTAGCTTAGCTATAAAGTTTGCTGTTGCAGGTGCAACCAATAATTTGTCCGCCCAGCGCGCTAGTTCAATATGTCCCATAGCAGCTTCTGCATCTTTATTTAACAAATCGTCAGAAACTAAGTTACCTGAAACAGCTTGTAAGGCTAGAGGGCTAACAAACTCCTTAGCCGACTGGGTCATAACTACACGGACGTTTGCGCCTTTAGCAACAAGCTTACGCACTAAATCTGGGGTTTTATAGGCTGCAATGCCGCCAGTAACGCCTAGGATAATATTGGTGTTTTTGAGTAGCATGGGCTCTTTTGGGTTTGTTGCTGGGCTCATGCAACACATTATTGGCTGGAATAGCCTCTATTTGCTAGGCTTATTTTGAAGTTTACTCAGTATTAACATCAAAACTGCAGCTAATAATTAATAATAAGGCAAGGATGCATGAAAATTACAGATTGGCCTAAACATGAGCGCCCCAGAGAAAAGCTGTTAGCAAAAGGCGCCGATACACTCACTGACTCAGAACTTTTAGCCATCTTTCTGCGCACTGGTGCTAAAGGTTACAGTGCCATTGATATTGGTAGAAACCTACTATCGAGGTTTGGTAGTTTACGTGGGTTACTAGGTGCTTCTGAACATGATTTTTGTCAAATAAAAGGTTTAGGTCAGGCTAAATTTGCACAACTACAAGCTTGTTTGGAAATGAGCCAACGATGTATGGCTGAAACCTTCGACAAAAGTGATGCGTTTAACTCCGTAGAACAGACTAAAGCATATTTAATTGCTAAATTAAGAGACCAACGGCATGAAGTGTTTGCAATGTTATTACTCGACAGTCAGCATCGACTGATAAAATATCGTCCAATGTTTTATGGCACTATTGATAGCGCATCTGTTTATCCACGTGTTTTGGTACAGCAAGCGTTATTGGATAATGCAGCGGCGGTAATACTCGCTCATAATCATCCCTCTGGTATTGCAGAGCCTAGCAATGCCGACAAAAGTATCACCAAACGTATCATTGACGCCTTTAGCTTAATGGATATTAAAGTGCTTGACCATTTTGTGATTGGTGACGGAGTCGCGGTGTCGTTTGCCCAAAGAGGTTTATTATGAATTAGTGACTATTATTCATAAAATAGAGTCGCAGTGAGCCAATTAGCATATCAATTTTGTCTGCCAAATATTACTTCCGAATTCAAAGAAATAATGATGGAGCCTTTCAGCTAGATTGATAAGTAAAGCACCAACATCACAGAATATACCAAGTATTGATATTCCATTGGTCTGTATGTTTTAAACTTTTTTTAACCTGCTTGAACATCTTGCAAATAATTATACTCAAATCTCTAGAGTCAGTGTTTTACGTATTGACTTGAGATTCGGCTACGTCGTTTAGATTATTTTTATACGGTACAAATTAGCCTATGGATAACATTAGTCGTTCCAGAATGATTTGAAGGCCCTCATTATGTCTGAAGCACAACACAATTCTAGAAGTCATGTACATTAAATAAATTTTTTTAAAATGTGGCGATGCAGCTCAGTCGATTACTGTAGAGCTCAGACAGCGAGAGTTGGAAATAATAGAAAGTCCACATTATCGCAATAGTCTGATTGATAGGTGAAGAGAGACTGGTAGTATGCAGCGTCATCTTTAAAGGACTAACCCTACACATTTGCTGCCACAATAATAGTTCCGCTGGCCGAGCTAAGACATAAGTAAAATAGCTACAAAGTTAAAAAAACAATGAATAGGTAGCCTATTTGAGCTGTTAGGTACAAAAGAGTTGTTTTTCCGCACATTATTCTTGAACTCACCCCTAGTTTACTGTATAAAATGCGCCCTCTTGTTAATAGCGTTAGCTGACACATAGATTAGTTAAAATTGATTGTGAATCAGAGCTAAATTTTTTTAGATTGTTTGGAGACAAAGGCCATGGCCAAAGTATGTCAAGTTACAGGCAAGCGTCCAGCGGTAGGTAATAACCGCTCTCACGCTAAGAATTCGACCCGTCGTCGTTTTTTGCCAAATCTTCAATCCCACCGTTTTTGGGTTGAGAGTGAGAACCGTTTCGTGAAATTGCGTTTATCCGTTAAAGGTATGCGTATTATTGATAAAAAAGGCATTGATACAGTATTGACTGATATGCGTGCCAACGGTTTTAAAGTTTAAGGATACAGATTATGCGCGAAAAAATTAAATTAGTGTCTAGTGCTGGTACAGGCTTTTACTACACTACAGATAAAAACAAACGTAATATGCCTGGCAAAATGGAGATCAAGAAGTTTGATCCTAAAATACGTCAGCACGTTATGTTTAAAGAAGCCAAAATCAAGTAGATTAATTGTTTTTGTCTCCTGAAGAACCCGGCCTTGGCCGGGTTTTTTGCGTTTGCAGCTTATGTCATAATCCCCCATACTTTAATTTTTTGCGGTTATACTTTTACATGATCAGGTT
>CAZMDX010000690.1:0-1589 GCA_964564805.1 uncultured Pseudoalteromonas sp.
ATCACTTTTTTTGAAAAAAACACACAATAATTTTTTGTATCAAAGTTATACACCTTAATTTGTGCCTAAAAAACGCTTCTTTCAACTATATTTATAATCTAGATGATGTAATAAAGAGAGTAGCACATGGGCAAACACTCAATTTTTGGGGAACCGGTTAAAACCATAAAAACTGTTTGTATTGACGGTGTATACATAATAGATAAACGTATTAGCTACAATAGAAGAAAAAAAATGCACAGATACCAAAAAAAATATGAACGAAGGCTCTGTAACAGGTCTAAAAATGCTAATCGACGCAATCAGTTTATCGATATTATTATCTAGAATGTATGTGACACATAGGCGCCATTTTAATTATTTATAGGTGATGTTGTTAGAAGAAGTGTTGGCAAACCCTCAGTAAAACTTCACGTTATAGATTATCAGTCAACCCACAGATCAGATATCCTTTGAGACGACAATCCCAATTTTAAGCATTAATCATCATCTCACTGGCAGTCCTGTTTGAAAGGTGTCGAACAAAACTGTATGTCGTTTTAATTCTTTTAAGTAACCTGTTTTTCATGTGTTGTGATTATTTATTTCCACATAACAACCGGAACTTTTTATGGGATAGGCAGATGTACTCGAAAATTTATACATGAGCACAATTCTCGTTTAATCTTTCAAAATCAAAAATCAATAGTTAAAATAATGAATACCTTTTCATTGGCATGAATTAGATATTTATAGAGTTTTTGTAAAGCTAACTTGTCAGATTAAGAGGGGAAAACGCTATAATAAACGTTTAAAACTCCACGTTTCGACAAGCCCGTCCTCATGGACGGTCTAATATAGGGAGGGTTTGTGTCAACAATCAGCCCACAAAATAAAAAATAAGTACTTATGACCGTTATTAGCATTTCCCCAACCAGAAATTAACTTCTAGGATTAAGCGAATTCATAAAAATCGATAGAGCGTTTAAAATGGATACCTCGAGCGGTGCAGCAATAGTTGCCCAAGGAACTTGAGCGCACCCACGTAACAACTTAGCTTGACATAAGATTACATAGTTTAACAAAAAAATGTACACCAGAGGAGCAGGCGTATCACCTGATCTCCGCTGGTTTACAATACTAACAATGCAAGCACGACTTGGGCAGTTGTCATGGATGGTAGTATTTCAATCCGTGCATACTGTAATTTAAATAGTTCGTCAGACAACAACAAACAAGACCCTTGCACGCATGCGTTCTAAACAAACTTAGAACTCAGTCAGTACTACAGGCTCAGCGGTGCTGGATCGGCAGGTGCCGAACGTCAATAAACGAGAGTTCTATTAAGCCTGAATGTGTTTAGCGCACCATAGCAAGACGCTGTAATTTTTTATCTAGATTAGTAGCAAGGCGTTGCCTCGCTACCCATCGAAAATGTTTCTGCAAGGGTTCATCCAATAACAGTTTTTCGAGGGTATTAAAGTGTTTACCCAAAGTCATTTCATCAAAAAGAAGATGAATTCCATTGTGACACTGCCGACAAATATAGATGCCGGTGGCAAGTTGTTGACGCTTATAGTTTTTTTGAAAAAAATTACGCCGGTGCATTT
>CAZMDX010000691.1:0-1843 GCA_964564805.1 uncultured Pseudoalteromonas sp.
CCACTATCTACTTCCACTACTCACTTCTTACTATCCACTATCCACTATCTACTACCCACTATCTACTACCACTACTCCCTACCTACTATTTACCAACTCATTCAAGCTTTCAGAGTCAATACACGTATTAAAAAGCAGCGAACCAGCGATAAAAAGCGAAATTATCTTATCTCAACATTGTCGGATTACTTTACAACTTTCACCAAAAATCAAATGTTAATAAAATATTTCAACTCAACAACAGCAACTTATAAAACTGGCCTAATTATTGCTTTTATTCAAGTATCATTTAATAGCGCATTAATTAAACATCTCACGCTTGAGACAAAAGCAACATTGAACACCTGTGCCCCTATGGATTATTACAAAAAATAAATAACATTAAACGCACAGCGGTAATATTTTATTGTTACTAGTATGGCAAGGGCGAGTATTTTTTTGCTAAACAACTGGCCCAGTATGGGTAGTCAACTCTCTAAATTAGTGCAAGTTGTTTAAATAGCAGTAAGTACTATAAAAAACGGGTGTAATTTGAATAAACTTATTACTAATTGATTTATTTATTAATTCCATAAATCCAGTCTGCATGATGGCAGATGCATACCATAAATATTTTAAAACAATTAAGGAGAAAAATGTGAAAAAACTAATATTGTTAAGCTTCCTCACTATGCTTATAAACAGCAGTGCATATGCAGGTTTTATTCCTACAGTTACAGGGGCTGATATGGCCGGCATGGAAGTAACGGTAGCTTACGATGATGGCACAACCGAATCATTGGTATGGGAAGTCATTAACGTTGGAAACGGTTTAACCGACACTGCTAACTTAGAAACAGCAATAGGTGGAGTAACAGGTAGTGGTTTTACGTTGTATCAACAAGGAAACTCGCTTGGAAACGTCGATATTAAAACAGATGATCCAAACGATGACATTATTTATGGCTTATGGACTTTAACCAATACGTCTAATGCTTTAACAATAACTAACTTGTTTATTGATGCGCTAGCTGGAAATGTTGTGTTTGATATATTGCTTGATACTGGCGCAGCAAATGGTTCTAAAACGGGTAGAGCGTTTGATACCCCTACAGCTGGCTATGACGCTTTTTATAGTAATCAATTTGTTGACGAATTATATGGTGCAATGACAGTTGACCTAGCACTGGCAAGTGGAGATGAATTAATTTATCTTGCTGACACAGATTTAATTGCAGTTTCAACACCCACAACATTTTCACTATTTTTGCTAACCATAATTGGTATAGCTGCTCGTCGTAAAAAGATTTAAGGATAATTAAAATGACTGATTTAAATAAACAAACTAGCGATAAACGTGAATATCTAAAACCTGAACTCACTAAGGTTGGTAGTTTGGCTGAGTTAACTCAAGGCTTTTCTGGCAGTATTCCAGATGAAAACGGCGGTCATACTAAACGCAATCCTTTCCAAGGTTAAACGATTTTCTCAGGCTTTAGGCAGGCCCTAAAGCCTGAAATTTTCGAAAAAATAGATGTTAAATGATTTTTATTCCATGCCATTACATGGCGTGGCTTGTGATGTTTTAGGTTCAAAAAGCCAACAGCACAACATGCCTTACCAGCTGTTATTGAATTTTCACTCAATAACAGAAAGTACATTAGGCAAAAAAATTTGGGCCTTAACGGATAAGGGTGAAAAATACCGCACCGAGCTTAATTTGTTTAGATGCGCCACAAGCGTAAGCTTAAAAGTTAATTGTGAAGGCCAAGGTGTTTTTAAATTTACCGGCAACCAATTAACCATAGACTGGCAAAAGTCCGGCACAGGCTCTGCACATTATTTTCAAACGGTTGGCTTAGCG
>CAZMDX010000692.1:0-7095 GCA_964564805.1 uncultured Pseudoalteromonas sp.
TTGCCACCATTGTTATCTTCTATAACCAAATAGGTTTTACCGTCTGGTGAGGGCTTATGCCTACCCCTTAATTCATATGTAGCGTCCGGATCACGATTCAAGTTATTTACTACAACAAGTGATACAACTGCAGTGAGCAACATAAGAAATACGATTATCAGATACTTTATGAATTTACTCAATATTGATGCCTAACGCCCCATTAAGAGGCTTTTAATTGTTGGCTAAAATGTGAAGCGAAGCGGAACCTAGCCAACTGTTAAAAGTCCTGCTTGAATGGCTTGTTATATGCCTTTAATCACCGGACATTGCACTACTAGAAGAGCTTCCTCCACCAAACGAACCTCCACTTGGTTTGTTACTATCATCCTGACTACGGTTAAATAGCCACATACCAATAGCACCAACAAAAGGAAATAACCAAACAACGACTGTTTGTGCAATTTTTTGAAATTTATCTAAATCACTTCTTTTATAAAGGTAAATACTTACAATAATATTTAGAAATACTAATACTGTAAAAGTTATTAATAGTGAATCCATGCGCAAAATCATCCTTAGGCATATAACGCTTATTATCGAGCATTTCGTATATGTAATTGCTCGGTTTGTTTTTAATTGTTGTCATTTCCAGCCTTTATCCTTTGATTTTATTGAGTATATTTAATTTTCACTCTCTCAATATCAGTATAGATTCAAAAAGAAAAAGGAGCCTGACTTTAACGACCCTTCAATGCTTCCTATTAAAAACCATGTGAAAAATATTTTCCACAATTAAATGAGTGACTTAGCTATTTGTTAAAATACAAAAGGAGACCAGCAAAATTTACATAGTAGGAAGCGAAGTAAGCGTTTTTTACAAAACCTCATTATACCTTACTTTATATACAGTATATTGTGAGAGAAGTTAATTTCTCTTCCAGCCAATCCAGTGACCGCTTTGTGGAGGAATGTGTGGATCTTAAACAAGAATAAAACTCGGACTGTATGACTGCAAAGAGCTTTCAAATACCAGTCGCGTTGCATTCAGTCATATGTCCGCAATTCGCTCATTGCAGCCTGTTAGCTGTACTTGACTATAGCCCTATAAATGTCAATCGTGAGCATTAGAAACAATGTCATCGACTGACTTTAATGGCAAATTACGTCTTTAAGGTTCGATGCAGATTACTTACATAACTAATACATTTTAGATTTCAATTTAAATTCACCCAGTATTCAGAACTACAATCATATCTGCAAGCATGCTAAATTTTGAATACATTGTAAATTTGAATACAAAAATGAAGAGCAAACGCTTTATTTCAGACCTTAGCTTGTCTGCCATTAGTGCAGGTTTTATCGCTGTATTAGTGGGCTATGCCAGTGCTTGGGTAATTGTTTATCAGGCCGCGATTGCCGCTGGCGCTAGCCAAGCGATGATTGATTCTTGGATATGGGCCTTGGGTATGAGCATGGGGTTGGGCTGTTTAGGGCTATCTTTGTATTATAAACGCCCCATCATCATTGCTTGGTCGACTCCGGGTGCCGCACTACTGGCCAGCACACTCAGTGGTAATAGTATTGGCGAGGCCATAGGTATCTTTGTATTTGTTGGCTTTTTAACCCTGCTAACCGGTTTATCGGGTTGGTTCGACGCGATTACCAAACGTATTCCTTTGCCATTAGCCTCGGCCATGTTAGCTGGCATATTAGTGCAGTTTGGGTTGAATATTTTTACGTCTCTGCAAAGCGATCCACTCATGGTGGGGATCATGTTAGTGACTTTTTTATTGGCCAAAAGATGGTTACCACGATACACGACTGTTGCGGTGCTGATAGCAGGATTTATGTGCGCTTATTCTTTTGACCTAGTTAACCTAGGGCAAGTCAGGTGGTCACTTGCGATGCCAGTGTGGACCTGGCCAGAATTTAATCTGAGCTTATTAATCGGCGTAGGATTACCGCTATTTGTGGTGACGATGACATCACAAAATGTACCGGGCATCGCAATTTTACGCTCCACAGGACATAGCCAAGTACCTGTATCCCCCATACTCAGCTGGACCGGTGGATTGAACGTATTGTTCGCGCCATTTGGCGCGTTTGCTTTAAACTTGGCTGCCATCACTGCGGCCATATGTGCCAGCGAAGAAGCCCACCCAAATCCAGATAAGCGTTATATTGCCGGTGTGTTCACAGGTTTATTTAATATCTTAGCAGGCATTTGTGGTGCAACCGTGGTGAGCTTGTTTTCCGCTTTCCCTGCAGCCATGATTTCAGCATTAGCAGGCTTAGCTTTGTTGGGGATAATTGGCGCTAGCCTGCAATCTACCTTTGAGCAGCCTGACTACCGAGAAGCGGCTTTGATCACCTTTTTAGTCACAGCTTCTGGCGTGTCTTTCTTTAATATCGCCTCTGCGTTTTGGGGTATAACGATTGGGCTTGGCACACTTGCCATCAGCCGTTTTTCAAGGGCATAATCAGTGACTGACAAACAACCGGCAGAAGCTTTGTATCAGCAATTAAAACAAGACATTCGGGATAATAAGCTGCCAATTACGACTCCGTTGAAGCAACAACAGCTGGCTGTTGGATATAGCGTCAGTCGTATTCCTATTCGTGATGTATTACAGCGATTAAAAAATGAAGGGCGGTTAACTCAAAGCCTAAAACATGGTGTTATGGTGCATCCATTAGCGCGACAGAAGCAGAAGACTTGTACATAATGTGGATGTATCTATAACCTCTTACTCTCAGTCACGCTATTGTAAAACTGAATCACCAAACCTTATGGCAAGCGACATATATACTAGAACACCTGAATCAACCCAAGCTAAGTATTGCCGAACATGGCGAACTAAATTGGCAATTCCAAGCCCGTATTTATCAAGCGGCTAAAAGACCTACACTGTTTAATAATATCGCCATTCTTCGTCAGCTTTGTTCACGCTATATTGGCTTTGACTCAGTTGAGTTAAATTATGTAAAAACCAGTCAGTATTACCAACTATTAAAAGCCATTTTAAAGCAACATATTGCTGAAGCGGGTGAAACGTTAGTGGTTTACTTGCATAAAAACGTGCATTTTAAAAGTTGACAAATGCTATGTTAAATTTGTTCCTCAAAACCGTATTGATCTAACGAAATTTCTAATGCTGCCATACCTGCTGGTAATGCTTGTGAACCGCGAAAGTGGCGGTCAAACCTTACCTTTAAGGTTTCTGTGCATGCCAGACTTGGTCTGCTAATTTGGTGTCTATACCCCACTCGTCCATATCAAACTCCATGGTTCTAGAGGTACATACGGCATCCACAATCACTAAATAGTCATGTTCTTATACGGCTGTCGCAATAGTAGCTAAATTATTATTACAAACAGTACTTGAGGTTTCACCCTGCACTATGGTCGATACTAGTGGTCGATACTTGTAGTTGATGCTGTGCCATATATTTGGCTACTACATCTGGGTTTGCACTGTATCCTTCTTCAATCTTATAAACGCACCATGTTAACCTTGACACGTTCGGCCATTTCAGCTGAACGATGACTGAAAAAACCATTACACACACTGATTATTTTACTACCTGGTAAAACCAAGTTCGCTGCGTCCATTGCCGCAGATCCCGGATCCGCCACTCCTAAAATTTGCCCCGTTTCAGCTTGAAACATATAACGCGACATCAACTTAACTTGCTCAATAATCTACGCCATGGTGTCAACCAGATGGTTGATCACAATACCATTGGCTGTTGACAGTCTAACGAGTACAGGTACTGGACCCATCATTAATAATGGCTCCTCAGGTAATATATTATCTAAAGACAAAATACCTTTGTGCGACTTAATAGGCACATTTACTGCTTAATTTTTATGGCTTGAGTGACTACTGTGAATATTACGAATGCCACTAACAAGCGGCGAGTATTTGAACACTTCACCGCAGACTGCCTTAAATGTATACGTGACTATTAACGCACCAGATGAAGAAAATGCTGATGTTTGTGATACTGGTCAATCATGTCATTGATAACCGCTTGTTTCGACCAGCCCATAATATCGTAATCCTGCCCACCCTCAGCCAAATGTACTTCTGCCCGATAATAAGTATGCTCATCTGAACTTTCTAGTGACTCTTCATTATCTGGAGAAAAACTAGGTTGAAGGTATTTTTCACATTTTACCCCATAGACAAAAGAGTGCTCGCTGCCGTGTTGAACATTCAAACTCAACATACCTGATTCATTGATTATCTGTGACTCAACATGATTATTACCCAATTCTAGACTCACTTTATCCATAGCTGGTCGCACGTTAGACGCAATAAATTGGGTTACAGCTGTCTTATTGGGAAATTGTATAATAGTCGACAGTCGCTTCTCCCAGCCGCTATCCGTGGTAGATGGATGAGGATGCAAATTCATTGCAAGGCTGGCTTTTTTATGGGTTTCAATACGCAACGCTTTTACAAGCCCAACTAACGAAAGCAGCAGAATAATAGAAAAGGGTAAAGCCGTCGCGATGGTCATTGTTTGCAGAGCATTTAAGCCACCTGCAGTCAACAATATTGCGGAAACAAGACCTACACCTACAGCCCAGTAAATACGTTGCCAAACGGGCGTATCGTTCTTACCATGTGAGCAGAGCATATCCACTACCATTGCACCTGAGTCACACGACGTAACAAAAAACACTATAACCATCAAGGTGGCAATAAAACTCAGGAATCCTTGGAATGGAAAGTTTTCTAAAAACACGAACAATGCAACAGGCGCATTAGTGCTGACCATTTCTCCCAATTTATCCACACCCTGAGTATAGATAAGCTCAATCGCAGAGTTGCCAAACACAGTCATCCAAAACAAAGTAAAAGCAGTGGGGATCACCAGAACACCAATAATAAATTCGCGGATTGTCCTACCACGTGAAATTCGCGCAATAAAAAGTCCGACAAAAGGGGCCCAAGCTAACCACCACCCCCAATAGAAAATGGTCCAACCACCAATCCAATCAGTTTTATCGTAAGCAAATAAATTAAAGGTGTTTCGAACAATATCAGATAAGTAGGCACCAGTATTTTGCACATAAGCGGCAAGCAAAAACACTGTAGGTCCTAAAATCAAAATAAACAATAACAATGCAATAGCTAAGATCATATTGAGTTCTGATAAGCGGCGTATACCTTTATCTAAACCCGTTGCTACTGAAACAATAGCAATAGCAATAATACCTATCATCAAGTAAATTTGTACTGGTATAGACTCTTCCAAACCAAACAGATAACTCAAGCCTGAGTTGATTTGTGCTGCACCCAAACCCAGCGATGTGGCGATACCAAAAACAGTACTCACAACGGCTAAGATATCGACGGTATGACCTGCCCATCCATAAATCCTGTCGCCAATCATCGGATACAAAGCAGAACGTAATGTGAGAGGTAAATTTAGCCTGAAACTAAAATAGGCTAATATCAAACCCACTACTGCATAAATTGCCCAAGCATGAAGTCCCCAGTGAAAAAAGGTCATTTTCATTGCTTCTCGTACTGCTTCGATTGTGCCTTCAGTCGCGGTGGGGGGGGATAAAAAATGCATAACGGGTTCGGCTACACCAAAAAACATAAGACCAATTCCCATTCCAGCGGCAAACAACATTGAGAGCCAACTAGGGAAAGAAAAATCTGGTTTACAATGATCAGGGCCTAGGCGAACTTCGCCAAAACTAGAAAAGCCTATGTAAATGACAGTGAGAAGAATGATTGCTACCGACACAACGTAAAACCAGCTTCCGTTTTTAATGATCACACTTTGCAGGTCAGTGAAAAAAGTATTCGCGGTTTGTGGCGCGATTAAAGCAAATAAAACTAAAAGTAAAATTGACAGTGAAGAGAGATAAAAAACGGGGCGATTTAGGTGTTGGTCTATTCGGGTTAGAGCCACTTGGTTAGCCTGTATATCTATATAATATGCACTAATATACCCTATCTAAGGGTTATTTTAAACTTGCAATATAATCAAAGAAAAACACATTTATACTGACAATATAATTAGAGTGCTACGTATTAAATTTCTATCCCACTTTTGTCACCTCTAGGCACCGCATTAGAAATAAGCATCCAAGTATGGTATGCTTACTCGTGCCATGTCGAAAAAAAATCGTATTGAAATTAAATACTGTAAGCATTGGGTCCAACAAGAACATAATCCCTTGGCAGTGCAAACATAATACATAAAGGCTCCGACTACATGAACAAAACTAAAATTAGCTGTGCCATCGTCACAGCGCTTGCACTTAATCCTGCAATAGCCCAACAAGAGAAATCTGCAAAAGCACAAATAGAAACCATTCAAGTTACCGCCACTAAAAGAACAGAATCAATACAGGATGTCCCTGTCTCTGTATCCGCCTTAAATGGTGAAGCCCTAGAAAGTCTAGGTGTTGAAAGCTTCAACGACTACGTAGAATTTTTACCAAACGTAGTTTTCCAAGGAACTGGTCCTGGTCAGAATGAGATTTATATTCGAGGTGCGGCGACCACACAAACCAATATATCAGTATCATCAGTTCAGGCATTACAACCTTCTGTTGCGTTTTATTTAGATGAACAGCCCGTGTCTATGCAAGGCAGAAACTTAGACGTTTATGCTGCAGATATTCAAAGAATCGAAGTACTTCCAGGTCCACAAGGTACTCTATTCGGCGCAAGTTCACAGTCAGGCACAGTGCGTATGATCAGTAAAAAACCTGATCATTCTGGTTTTTCTGCTGGCATGGATGTGAATATTGGTAGTACTAAAGGTGGAGAAATGAGTAATTCCGTTGAAGCCTTTATGAACTTTACTCCTACCGATGAATTGGCTATACGCGTCGTCGCTTATAATGACAAACAAGGTGGATGGATTGATAATATCCTTAACAAACCTGGCCAAGGTGGATATATTGGTAGCCCTATTGTTATTGACAGAATATCTGGCGGTCCGCTCAGCGACCCAGAAAACACGCCTATCATATCACCTGAAAATGGCAGGTTAGTAGAAGATGATACTAATGATGCAATTTATGCCGGTGTTAGATTCGGCGTCTCATATTTGATCAATAACGATTGGTCATTGTTA
>CAZMDX010000693.1:0-1923 GCA_964564805.1 uncultured Pseudoalteromonas sp.
AGCATTGCTATCTAGTTCTTCTAAAAAATCAGTGAGGGACTTTGCCATTACATTTCCTTTTAGGTTGATTAAGGTAAGTACACTTGTGAAGTTAAGTGTTTCGGTAGTTCATGACCTGTTCCTGGGTTAAGCCAAGTTTTGTTAAACGCCCTTGGTGATATTCGGGTAAGCCTATAGAAGGTACAACCAGGGTTGAAATCAGGGTGGGTTTACAATGTGTTAATTCGAATAATGGAAAACATTCAATTTTAGGACCATATAATGGCATTGTGGCCGCTTCATACAAAATTATTTCGTGTTCAGCGGGATACATTTCCATTAAAATTTCTTGATAAAGTTTTAAACCAGCTTTGCAGTGTTCTGCATTCAATACACCCAGCGAGGCTTCTCCTGCCAAACCAATTTGCCAGATAATTTGAGTCATATGTGGGTCGAGTTGATAATCACGAAACAAAAACTGGGTTGCCTCATACGACTGACAGCCATAATGGGCAGGATCAATACCTAAGTCAGCAACTAAACAATCTTCTGCAGAAATACCGGGTAACATTTCAGCCCGTAAACCTAAAGCACGTACTTTTTTTATTGCTTCATGTGAAGGGTTTACAAAAACACCAGGATGACCATAAAAGGCAGCACATACTTTCTTACCGTCTATTACGGCATCAGTAATTTTGTCTGTCATTTCTTGATAAGTGACGGCTCGTGATTTACCTTGCGCATACAGATCATCTAGTTCGACAGTGTTCGGATTAAGTTTTTTAACTACATTTTCGCCGATCTTGTTGGTGATGCCCATAAACACAATATCTGCGTTTTCAATATAACTTCGAGTTAGAAGCGTCATTTGACCAGCGACACTAATACCCGTTCCCACCACTATTAGCGATCCTAATTGCTTGGTCGACATATAATCTTTATTTATAATTCACAATACTATACCAACAATACCAGAAATATTAAGGCGAGAGTTAAATTAACCACTACGTTTGACTCTTGCCTATTATTATTTAACAATTTCAATTGAAAATATGAGGGTATAAGTGCGCATTAAATCTAATGTTGCAAAACTTATCGGACTGACCTGATCACTGAATTTACAGGCACTTTGAATGTCTTGGTGCCCTATTTTAAATTTAGTATTATCTCACTCATAACTTGGGCAATTTGCGGGTAAGAGTATAGGTAAAATAAAACGTCATTTTTCATAAAATGACGTTTTATTTTACCTATACTCTTTCACCCTTGAAAATTTCTTTATACAAATTTCAAATCATAAATTTTGATTGAAAATAACTAACTCAGTTGTAAATGAACTTTTGTATTGCTGATGGGCGCTACTCTAAGTCAGTATTGACACCCAACTACTTTAGACACGCTGTTAAATATAGCTACTGTTAAAATTAGTTTTAATAACGTGCCAAGTGAGCCAGTATTAAAGCCAGTTTCAGGTAAAGATTCTCACGCTGCTTTAAATTTAACCCTGATATGGTAATTCCAAGACTCTAAAACGAGTACGTTGTTCAGCTAAGCGAAACGAAACGAATCCAGAATTTGATGTAGGGGCAGGAATTATTTTTGGTCTGAACCCATAGCACTGAAAGCTCCAAACTCCTTGCTGAAGACTTTTAACTAATATTGAAAATGGAGTTGCCAGTTAGTCAGTATGAGTTTTGACGTGATTTAAAATGGGTGTGTATACTTGTTACAAATTTTAATTGGAATGCCTACTGTGACTCAGGAAGAATATCTAGAGCAACGCCTCGATGATCAGCTCGACTGGTACGATCGAAAATCGAGTTGGAATCAAAAGTGGTACAAACGTTTGCAGCTCATTTTGCTAATATCCGCCGCAACCATTCCGTTTTTGTCAGGTTTTTCTGACGAAGTGACAGAGTCAGGAGTACACTGGGTAAATATTAC
>CAZMDX010000694.1:0-4175 GCA_964564805.1 uncultured Pseudoalteromonas sp.
TACGAGTTAATAAATCCAGCGCTTGTATACCATTGGTACCCTCATGAATAGGGTTAAGTCGATTGTCGCGCCAACATTGTTCAACAGGGTATTCACGGGTATAACCTGCACCACCTAATACTTGAATCGCTAAATCATTGGCTTTTGGGCCGAATTCTGACGGCCAAGCTTTAACAATAGGTGTCAACAAATCCAACAATTCTGACGCCTGTTTTTTCTCAGCATCTGAAGTCAGTGTATGCGAATCATCCACTAATCTAGCAGCGTAAAAACATAATGCCATGCCACCTTCAACGTAGGATTTTTGTGCTAGCAGCATACGTTTTACATCGCCATGCTGAATAATAGTGGCAGGGTTATCAGTAGGTTTGTTATCAGGTGCAACACGCCCTTGAGTGCGTTCTTTAGCGTATTCTAACGAATATTGGTAACCGCTATAACCTATCATCGCCGCACCAAACCCCACGCCCAGGCGTGCTTCGTTCATCATTAAAAACATATAACGTAAACCTTGATGCTCTTCGCCTATTAAATATCCGTGGCAGTCTTCCTTTTCTCCAAAACTTAGGGCTGTTGAAGTAGTACCTCTATAGCCCATTTTATGGATAAGGCCCGCTAATGCTACGTCATTTCGTTCTGCTGGGTTTCCCGCTTCGTCAAGTCGAAATTTAGGGACTACAAATAATGAAATACCCTTAACACCGGCTGGTGCGCCTTTTATTTTAGCTAAAACCAAATGCACTATGTTGTCAGACAATTGATGATCACCACCAGAAATGTAAATTTTATTACCTTTGAGACGATAGTTACCGTCTTTGTGTTTAATCGCAGAGGTATGAATATCAGCCAAAGAAGAACCTGCGTGTGGCTCAGTTAACGCCATAGTGCCAGTAAACTCACCACTTAACATTTTTGGCATAAAAGCGTCTTTTAACTGCTGCGAAGCAAAGTTACGAATAACATTTGCAGCAGCCATAGTTAAAAATGGATAGCCAGTGCTTGAAGGATTAGCTGCCATAAAATAACCCGCACAGGCGGTCATAATAGTTTCTGGTAGTTGCATACCACCTTCGTCAAAATCAAATCGACCCGCAATAAGGCCTGATTCAACATAAGCATCGAAGGCTTCTTTTACCTCGGCAATCATGTGCACTTTTTGACCGTCAAAAGTCGGCTCGTTAGCGTCGCCTTTTGCATTATGTGTAGCAAATTTTTCAGTGGCAATTTTGTTGGCTATATCCATTACCGCATCAAATGTCTCACGGTTATGTTCAGCAAACCTTTCGCGTTCACACAGGTTTTGTGTATCTAATACCTCATATAATTGAAACGCTAATTCTTTACGTTTAACCAGTTCATGATTCATATTGCCTAACCTTAACAAGTGATTACAGCTGAGAACTGTAATTATTCTAAATATAAGTCTAGATTGCCAAAAAAATCACTTCGCTATAATTGTCATATATGACATATTAATGGTCATTTATGACAGTTATAACGAGGCCTTATTTATGACTAATCACTTTAGTTATTTCCGATGTTTAAAGTAACTATTTTAGGGTTTGATCAGGCTTATGCGAGTGCTATCACCGGTGCACTAGACTTGTTTGCATTAGCAGGAGTCACATGGCAGCGGATGCAAGGACTGCAACCGTCACCTTTCTTCGAGGTTCAAATTGCATCCATAAAAAAACGACCTGTTCGATGTATCAATCAGCTGGTGATCAATAGCCATATCGCAATTGAAGATGTCGACCATACCGACTTGTTGTTAATACCCACTATTGGTGGTGAGCTCAGTCACGTTATTAAGAACAATCAGCCACTTTTGGCGCATATTCAAAAGCATTTTACTAACCAGTCTGATATTGCTAGCAATTGCAGTGGTGCATTCTTGCTTGCAGAAGCGGGTTTACTAGATGGTAAAGACGCCACCACTCACTGGGGGTATGCCAGCCTCTTCAAAGCTCGTTATCCTCAAGTTAATTTGCATGCAGAAAAAATGATCACCATATCTGAAAATATTTATTGTTCTGGTGGTGGTATGGCTTGGTTTGATTTAGCGCTGTTACTAATTGAGCGCTATTGTGGCCATGATGTGGCGACAACAACAGCTAAAGCACACGTGATTGACATTTATAGAGGCGAACAGGTGGCTTATGCCAACATTTTTACTAGAAAATATCATCAAGATCCTGACGTACTAATAGTCCAAGAATGGTTAGAGGTTAACTACAGACAAAGAATAGCCGTAAGTGACTTACCCACATTGGTTAACCTGACACTAAGAACATTTACTCGTAGATTCAAAAAAGCCACGGAACAAAACCCATTAGAATATCTACAAATACTACGTATTGAAGCGGCAAAAAAACAACTCGAAACGACTCACGACAGCATTGAGCGTATTGTTAACCAAGTTGGTTATGACGATCTGAGTTCGTTCACACGGTTATTTAAAAAACATACAGGGCTATCACCCAGTCAGTATTCGAAAAAGTTTAAGCGTTAAAGCTATATGACTGAACAAAAAAGTTGGACGTTTATTGCACTAAAATTAATATTGCTATTGCTGAGTATCATGGTTTCCCCTTAAAATAGAATTGTCTTATTGAAATAAATGATATTAAAGTATAGAAATTACATATGACATGATATTAATGTTTTAATTGATTGCATCAAAATACAACAAACCTGCCCATTTTTTAAACATTTAGGTTGTAGATGAGCAGAGCCTAACAACGATAATTTAATCAAAACTTCAGGTAAAAGGAAAATACTATGGCTTTTAAAAAAAAGTACTTAAAATCACAAGCAGTTTGTAAAGTGACGTTTAAGTTATCTAAAGAACAAGCTCATGCGGCAGATTCGGTTCGTTTAGTAGGCGATTTCAACGAATGGAACTTATTATCAACACCGATGAAAAAACTAAAAAATGGTGACTTTACTACCACTATAAATTTAGCTAACGATACACAATACCAATTTAGATATTTGTTAGATGATAGGGCTTGGGAAAATGATTGGGAAGCGGATGCTTATATTCCGTCTTCAATCTCATTTGACGATAACTCGGTTGTTCAAGTTTAATTGTAACATTGAAGAAAATAAGTCAGAAAGGTGAAGCCTGTGTGTTGTTTCACCCTCTTTTCATTTGTTCATACTTGAGCCAACACTTATATTCACTGTATAAATATAAACGTTACTTACGCTAACATTTCCATCTTCGAAACGTTTGTTATCTGTTTTATACTAGTCAAGCAGCTTCAAGCAACGCTGTACTTTTCAGCTTATTTGTAGTCATCATGCATCGCTTTAAAAGTAGCTTTGGTGTTACTAATGGTTCTACATTTAGCTTTTTCATTGCTGAATTTTAATAAAAACGCTACGTGAAATTAATGAACTAACGACGAGTAAAAAGATTTTTTTAAAAACCATTTAGATTCAAATAATATTTATTTTAAATTTTTTTTCTAATTCCAAAATTGCCAGTATTAGCAAAATAGTGGTTAGCTAAGGCCTACACTTTTTAATATC
This sequence comes from uncultured Pseudoalteromonas sp., assembly GCA_964564805.1. Taxonomy (GTDB): domain Bacteria; phylum Pseudomonadota; class Gammaproteobacteria; order Enterobacterales; family Alteromonadaceae; genus Paraglaciecola. The sequence goes on from CAZMDX010000694.1 coordinate 3,538, forward strand.
ATTGACACCTGATCAGGGGTCACATCTGAAGGGCAGACTCCTCGCTCTACGAGCTCTTTATGTACAATTTTAGGGGATTTGATATCGGCCACATTTTTATGCGAAACAAGGTAGCGCCTAAGATTTTGTTGAAGTTGACGAGTTAAACAAGACATACATACACCTTCTATATTTGAAGAAATTCTTAATTATTTAACAGCTGACTCGCACCTATTTACTATGCGAATGAAACATTTTTTATTCTGAACCTAATTATAATTAAGCATTAAACAGACCATATAATTAATATTCATATAATTCATATGAATAGGTATTTTTTTACTACTCTGTAAGGAAAAAAAAAGGCAAGAAATGCAAAAAAATCATTCTACTTTTTCTGAATTTCATTAAAATTTGCAAAATGCGATTTATATCAAATACCGTACGACCACTTGTAACAATGAGTCTGACTCATTAAACAAGATGTTACGTATTAACAGCAAAACCATGGCGGGTTTGAGTTGAAAAGATTTTTTTAAAAGAAAGATATAAAAAAGCCACAGCTTATGACCATGGCTTTTAACAATAATTTATTGATGAAGCTTATAAAGCGGCTTCGAGTTCTGGCAACAATTCAAACAAATCTCCAACTAGACCAT
>CAZMDX010000695.1:0-4437 GCA_964564805.1 uncultured Pseudoalteromonas sp.
AATCAGTTTTATAATGATTTTTTACCGTTTTAAAAACATACAATCCTTTAGTATTAACCCCTTTTACTGTGGTCTTTGTTGTGCATAACACATTTAGGATTGAGGGGGATTTTGTCAAGATTTACAGTAAACGCTAATTGTAGAGAAGCAGTAGCGTTTTAATTTAGACCATATTTTTCAGTAAAATTTTATTTCAATATGTTTAAAGATGCCTAGTTATCTAGGATAAGTGCATATTTTGATATTCATGGTTGCAATGGCGAAGGTTGAATATTTGGATGTTGCAAGCGATGGTTTTTAAAATTAAAATGCTGGACTCACTTATTTGTTCGCCCAGCGATGAGTTTTATTTTACTATATCAAGTGCTTGGCTGACATCTGCGATGATGTCGTCAATGTTTTCGATACCAACTGATATTCTGACTAAGTCTTCACTGACACCGGCTTTGGCTAGTTCTTCTGCGTTGAGTTGCCTATGGGTTGTCGACGCAGGATGACAGGCTAGTGACTTTGCATCACCTATGTTGACTAGCCTTAAAATCATTTGTAGGGCATCGATAAACAGACCACCAGCCACTTTACTAGAAGACTCAGCAGTCGTTTTTATACCAAAACTTAATATTCCTGATGCCCTGCCATCAGTTATTTTCTTGCAAGTTTCTAGGTAAGGACTATCTGCTAATGCAGCATAATTCACCCAACTTACTTTTGGGTGATGAGACAAATATGTGGCTAGTTTCTCAGCGTTTTCGCAGTGGCGCTCCATACGTAAGCCCAATGTTTCAAGACCCATTAAAATATTAAACGAGTTAGTAGGCGAAATAGCAGCACCGGTGTTACGAAGAGGAGCAACGCGGCATCGACCGATGTAAGCCGCAGCTCCAAGAGCTTCTGTGTAAACAACACCATGATAAGATGGGTCTGGCTGATTCAAAATAGGAAAACGCTGTTTGTTAGCTACCCAGTCAAATTTACCAGAGTCTACAATGACACCACCAATAGATGTGCCATGGCCACCAATGTATTTGGTTAAGGAGTGAATAACAATAGCAGCACCATGTTCAAACGGGCGACATAAAAAAGGTGTGGCTACCGTGTTATCAACTATTAAAGGTATACCATGTTTAGCGCCAATTTCTGCTAGCTTTTGAATATCTACAACGTTGCCTGCAGGATTACCAATCGATTCACAAAAAATCGCTTTAGTATTTTTATCAATGGCTGCTTCAAATGCGGCATAGTTGTCAGCGTCAATCAAACGGGCTTCTATACCTTGATTAGGTAATGCATGAGCAAATAAATTGTAAGTGCCGCCATATAGCTGGCTGGTACTGATAATATTATCACCTACTGAGCAAATACATTGAATAGCATAAGTAATAGCAGCCATTCCTGATGCGACGGCTAAAGCTGCGATACCGCCTTCCATAGCCGCAATTCGTTCTTCAAGTACGGCTGTTGTTGGATTCATAATCCTAGTGTAAATGTTTCCTGGTACTTTCAGGTCAAACAAGTCTGCGCCATGCTGTGTATCGTCAAAAGTATATGAAGTTGTCTGATAAATAGGTACGGCAGCAGCCTTGGTAGTTTCTTCTGACGTATAACCATGGTGAAGGGCTAAGGATTGTAGTTTCATGTTGAATATATTCCTAAATGATTAGTCTATTTTTAAAGTTTTTTTGTTGCTCAACTTTATCCCGTTGTCGCTGATAAGTTCAAATAGTACTGCTTAAGTTATTGTGCTTATTTGGAATAAGGTATGCGTCTAATCATAAATATCAGTGGGGACGTCAAATACATCAGATAATATTAAATAAGTGTCAGGTGTGCTTTACCTGCAATATAGGCTTTTTTAAATTGGTGAAAATATTCTTCAAGCGCCTCTGCGGCGTCCTTATCACTAGCCATTTTTAATACTTCTATAGCAACTTCTGCAGTACATAGTTGATGAATATGTGCGGCTTCACGTAGTTGGTAGGACGATGCTTTTTTAGGTTGAATACCCAATACAGGTAAGTTTGCAAAAGAGGGACTTTTAAACATCTTACTCGCCTCACGCCATGTACCGTCTAACATCACAAATAATGGTGTTTTATCTTGTTGAATGACGCTCAAACCTTCACAGGTATCGATACATCTATGTGCCTCAGCATATTGCTGAGGAAATACTAAAATTGGAGCGTACTTTGGATTTTTAAGCAATTCAATTAATGCGGGGTCGGGGGTGACCCTGTCCCATTTAAATGCATAGTTGTCGGGTATAACATCAGCAATTAGTTTGCCGGTATTAGTGGGTTTGTAATATTCATTTTTATACATCACCAAACAAAAAGCAGTGTGACTACTAATCGACGGGCGTTGGGCACAAATACATTTTTTTTCAGGTATTAAACATTCTTCGCAACGTTTTACTTTATAGCCTCTTGCTTTAAATTCCTTTGTCGAAAGCGCGAGCTGCTGTTTGCGCAAAACCTGTACTGTATTAATATGTGCCAAAAAAATCTCATTAAATATGAACCACAGTTATAATATCATCGCTTTTTTTAAAGATTTTATATAGTTAAAGTATAAAATTTTAGGTGGATAACAATATACTCATTTTTCACAGCACGCTTTTAGCCCCATCGATTGCCTAACACTTATTTGTTATAACCAGTAACCTGCAAGTAAGAAACCTGAATTTTTTTAAAACGTTTAGCCTGGATAGTTTCATTACAAGCTTATTGATGACGAACGAATGTTCATCGACACTACGATTTAAAAACATAACAATACAATATACATCGACTAAATTATCAGTAGTTTGGGTATACCATAATAAATATTACTAACACGCTCATAACTGACAGTTTTATCATCAACTGATGTCTTGAAAATGTAGATGTGACGCTCTGGTTTTATTCCATTTTTGAAGAGTTTGACGTAAAAATGGGTTGTTTTTTCAGCAATGTATTGTGGAAAAAATTCTAATTCCAATACAAAATTTAGAACAGATATATTGTTAGCTGCATCTTAAAAAGATATCGCTGTGTTCCAAATGAACGGGTAGGTCTCACAATTCATAAAATGCGGTTTTTATAACTAAATTACTGTCCCTATATAAGCTGTCTAGTAATGTTTCTTCCTAACTATTATATGACTTAATTAACGCCAATAATCTAATGTAACATCACTTTTTTACGCCTAATAGACAGGCACCCCAAAATAACCCACATAAAAATCATTACTTCAATTATTAGAATGGTTCCGTAAGAAGAATTTTTATTTAAATCAACAACTATGATGAATACAGGCAGGTAAATCTGGGTTTTACTCTTTGGAGCTTGGGATATAAATGAGGTATTATATCCCATGGACACAGTAGTAATTTTTGGCTTTCGTGTTTTTAAACAAACTTCGAAATAGCCGAAAGTCAAATATAGGATAGTTGTATGAATGAAATTTCAACTAAAGATTTTCTTTATCTTAGTAAAATGTTACCAGAACTTCGTTTTGAATATGCATTAACACAAATGATTGAAAAACAAAGTCTATGGGGGTTGTATGGTGAAAGTGGTTGGGTAATGCTAAAGGCTGATGAAGATGCCTGTATGCCCATTTGGCCGCATAAAGAATTTGCTGAGGCTTGGGTAAAAGACGAATTTCCTGATTGCCAACCTCAACAAATTGAGTTTGTTGAATGGAGCGATGTGTGGTTGCCAGGAATGAAAAATAACAAAACGCTGGTATTGGTTTTTCCACTAGGTGACGACGAAGAAGGGATCATGCTAGAGGCTGAAGAAATGATCAGTTGTATTGAAGACGATTTAAAAAAGTTATCTGCCAACGACCCTAGCTGATGCCTAGGATCGAAGACAAACTTGGACTGGGTGAATTAAACACTCAGTTTTATACACATGTTGCTAATCATCATGATTTTTTTAAGTCTGCTAATCCAGAGATGGTTGGCCTATTAATGACTAGAGAAATCCATACGAACGGTAAAATTTGTGGCAGCGATTAACGTAAGGTTTTAGTGGCTATGCCAAGTTCGTGTTTGTGATTTGTGACAAAAATATTGTTTTTGCAATATTATTAACGCTTGGGAGACTATCGGGACCATGTTTTATTGCTAAATAAATCTAATACAATCTTGAAGTTTACAAAGCTAAAACTTGAGGGCATTACCCATACAAATGCAACACACATTGTTGTGGGTGAAAAGTACGCTTCATCAGTGTATTTGCCCCAGTACCCTTAATGGTTAGACAATGAATTTGTCATGTATATGCATCATAAGCTGGTCGTCTGTCCTTATTTAGGTTTAGTCAGTTTATAAACATCAAGATTATTAGGTTAGCTGATAAAATTTAATTAATTACTTACCATTTATTTTAGTAAAATATAAAATTTCAAGAAACACCTCAGCAAGACATATAGGTTATTTAGCCAGTTGGC
>CAZMDX010000696.1:0-4168 GCA_964564805.1 uncultured Pseudoalteromonas sp.
GTAAGCGTACGTTGTGTTCTTTTTTAGGAATAAATGTTTGAAAAGCTTCGTCAAGCTTTAACGTTGAGCGGCTTGGCGCGTCGTGAGGAAACTTTAAGCGTAAAATGCCTAACGCTAAGGGGGAGTTGTTGTGAGTAAATGAATAGCCAATATAAGCTTTGTCTGTTTTAGTAAAAAACACATGTAAAACTGGTTTCTTATCATTGTCTTTGTTGGTTAATTTGTTCTTTTTACGTAACGCTTGTCTGAAGGGTACGCTTATCTTTCGACAAAACTTTGATAACTGTCTGCCATCAGTAGTATCAGCATATTCCACACGTAACTCGCCACATAAAGGGACATTTTCACAAGCGTCTAAAAGTGGACCGATTCGGTCAGTCACATCCATATTCTCAATCATTTGCACACAAGCAAATTGTTGGCGCGCAAAAATTAGTTTGTTGAACACTATTTTTTTTGCTAACAACTCAGCGTGTTCTTCTTGATAACAATTAAACAAAACAAAACCACTGTTGACTTTGGTTTTTGAATAACCAAACATCTCCAATTTACTGGCTTTGTCCTGTATTTCATTTGCAACATCATTTTCAAAACCACTGCGACAATACAATAATAATCCGGCCATAGTTTAATTCGTTCCTTTTAAGGCAGCAGCTATCAGAAGTGCCCAACCAACAATAAAACAGACCCCACCAAGAGGTGTGATCGGACCAAACCATTTAATTTGAGTAATAGCTAACATATACAAACTGCCGCTAAAAAAGACAATACCGGCAACCATAAAGCCGGCACTGTATAACAGTAATGATTGCGGCATTTGACGATATAAAATAATTAATAAAATAATCGCGAGGCTATGGTACATCTGATATTGCACACCGGTTTGAAAGGTGTTTAATAATGTTTCGGTCAATTTTGTTTTTAAACCGTGAGCCGCGAAGGCGCCTAAAATTACGGACAACATAGCACTGCAGGCAGCGATACTGAGTAGAATTTTCATCAAAAAATGACTCATCAAATAGATTGAATTTAGCAAACACTGCATGAGTATTTACATAAGTCATGATCATAACAAAAACCAACCATAGATGGTCATCATTTAAAGAATAGGTATTTTAATATGAGACGTTAAACGTCTACACAGGTTGACGTTTGTTGTTTGTTGATTGTTGATTGTTGATTGAGAATGTAACCCACTAAAATTTATTATAGTTAGGCTTACCTATCGATATGTTTGAACCTTCAGATAAACTAAATTCAATTCCAGCCTGCAAATTTGTCGCGGTGTCCCAGGTGTCATTTGACTGCCCAGCAGAGGAATAATCTACATTCACTAACCCCACTCGTGCTTGATAAAGGGTGAAACATTGAAAAATAAGGTCTAATATTCGTTTCAGTGAAATTTAAGCTATTGTTCCATTCTACTTTCCAATCATTACCGATATCGAATTCGTATCCCACGCCAACAAACATCGAGAGTTCATATTTTGCTATGACATCGATTTCCTTTGAAATTGCGAACACATCAACATGCGATAAAGACGCACAAAAATATATTGCGGTTGTAGCTCCCTAGTTATCAGTGTGTAACACTAAAAAAAGTCTCAGTAGTAACGAGAGTTAGATATTTCATTTTACTCATCCTTTTATTGTTCATTGTGATGCAACAATATATCGCCTGGGTTACATTTAAAGGTTTTACATATTGCATCAAGGGTTGAAAATCGTATCGCTTTAGCCCTACCACTTTTAAGTACAGATAAATTTTGTGGGGTTACATTCACTAACTCGGCTAATTCATTTAGCTTCATTTTGTGTTTGGCTAACATCACATCTAATTCAATGATAATAGCCATTAAATGGTCAATTCCTGCTCTTGCTGTAGTCAATGCCCTTCTGTCATAATCTAGCACATGACAAAGATAATTAATCCAATGAGAGGTTTGAGAAAATGATCAGAGCCGATGGAGAGAATGAAAGGCAACGACTCTGCTAACCCAGAGATCCTTAAAAGCATTAATAATATTGGATAGAGTAAACTAAATACTGGCCACACCAATAAAAAAATACCGATACTGCGTAGTTGATTAATGTGATTAAAAGTAAATATATCTTCCTTTCGATACAGGCCAAAAAGCTTAATCAGAGACAGGTAAATGAATAGGCTAAACAATAACTCAGGGATAAGCATAACCACGAGGTTATTGAACCCCAGTGAATGCAAATCTTTAGTAAAGGTTTCTGAAGAATTCGGCAAGCTTACTACTTGATAAACGGATGATTGTAGGCTTCCAACGACTAGCTCAGAAGAAACCGACTCACGTTAAGTAATGATCGCCACAACGATAACAATAAAATTAATACAAGCTACCTATATTATCAACAGTCTGATAAATGAGCTCACCTTTGCAATTTTTTCCATCAACACATTCTTCATTATCAGTCCTATGTGTAAAGACCATCACATAAAACATTAAAAAAAGTATTTTATCGTTTAACGATACTTTTTATCAAAAATAATTATTTGGAGGTGTATATAACATGAGTGTTAATAAAGGCAGCCGTATATTCAATAACTTTATTTATATTATTTTCTAGGGTGCAGCCGGAAGCCTTACGTGGTTTAAAACTGTGATCGCCGTCGGGTAAATAATTGACTTGTACCTGCTGAGACAATTCATATTTTTCAATTTCTTCACGTTTACCAAAAACGTCCCTTTCACCTTGCAAAATCAATACGGGTTTATTGATTGACAATAAATGTTCAGTACGCAATTTTTCAGATTTACTTGGTGGATGAAAAGGATATCCCATACATATACAGCCTATTGCATGCGATTCTTCTAACAACATGCTGGCCATTCTGCCACCCATTGACTTGCCACCAACAAAAATAGGCAAACTGTTGTCAATTTCGCTAAGTAAGGTTTTAAAATGAGTCAGTAATTTATCAGCCCTATCTGGTGGTCGCCTCTTGCCCAAATCTTCAGCCAATTGCATGTAAGCAAAATTAAAACGCAACACATTAATATTATGGTGGGCTATTCCATTCGATATTAATTGCATAAATTCACTATTTTGACCTGCACCTGCACCATGTGCAAAAACAAAATTTGCGATTGGCTTATGAGCTGTATTAACTAAAGTCTTGATCATCTTGTTCTTCTTTTACTTGTGCTAATAACCATTCTCGAAATGCAGTGATTTTACCTAAATCAGCTTGAGACTGATGGCAGACTAAATAATAAGCACTTTTTGTGATTAATTTTTCTTCAAAAGGACATATTAAACGCCCCGCTTCTATTTCTGGCCTGGCTAAAAAACTGTAGCCTAAAGCAATACCTTGCCCTAAAGCGGCCACTTGTTGAACTAATAAAGAATGACTGAAGATGGGGCCGTGGTTCACATTTACGCCTAATACGTTAAAATGGCGGATCCACTCCTGCCAAGATTCTCTTGAGGAGTCGTGTAATAGTGTATGTCGCCCAAGATCGTCCAACTTCATAAGGGGTTTATCGCCTTGAAACAATAGAGGAGAACACATAGGAGTAAGATATTCGGTATGCAGTTTATCCGCTGTTAGACCTGACCATTTTCCCTTGCCAAAATAAATTGCCACATCCACATCATCAGTTAAAAACCCTTCATCACCATCTACCGCTTTTATCCGAAGATCAATATCTGGGTTTAGTTGACTAAATTTACTTATCCTAGGAACTAACCACTGAATTGCAAAACTTGTCTGCAACGCAACAGTGATCGCACCCTTTCCGCCTTTTGCCACCAAACGTTCTGTTGCGTCATTAAGTGAATTAAAAATATCTTTCAGGTCCAGATAATAACTTTGTCCTTCTTGAGTTAAAAACAATGCACGATTTTTACGCACAAAAAGTTTCATAGATAAAAACTCTTCTAGGGCTTTTATTTGATGGCTTACTGCTGCTTGAGTAACAAACAGTTCATCAGCTGCACGCGTAAAACTGAGATGTCTAGCTGCGACCTCAAAGGCTTTAAGGGAGTTTAGAGGAGGTAATCTGCGATGCATGGATAAGATGTCAACTAATAATTTATCATACACCATTAAAGCATTAGTTTTTCTAATCTACAAGTGCATAAAATGTCATTTTAATAAAAATAAATCCTGTATATAATTTAATCGTTGTAAAAA
>CAZMDX010000697.1:0-10470 GCA_964564805.1 uncultured Pseudoalteromonas sp.
CTGGGGCAAATCCATAAACGCTCGCCAAATTGCATAGGGTGGAAATTTATCATCCATTCCCTTTCCCAATCTTTGTCTTCTAGTTGGTCTAATTTATGATTAAAGTTTTTACCCAACACCTTGGACTTACTCAGTTGGCTAATAACCCGTGACATATCATATTGAGCATCATACAAACCCACAATCTGGGTGTCTGGCCACAACATCACTTCACCGGGTTTAGGTTCATACATGGGCGTATCTTTAGCGTCTACAAAAGTGACGGCTTGTGCACCATTAGCTGATAGCATTTCGCCAATTTGTTCAGCGTATTGTGCTTGGCTATTTATTTTTAATTGGATCCAAGGCATTAACAAACTCACGAATAGAAATTTTAACAAGTATAACATCAGCAAACCTGAGATTAGCTAAATGATCAGACATAAAAAAAGAGCGATGAACGCTCTTTTTGCTAATAAACATGTTTTTTATGGCAAATTAGTGTCCACCTATACCTAATTTTTTCTCTAGATAATGGATATTTGCACCGCCAGCAGAAAAGTTTTCATCAGCCATTATGCTTTTTTGCAGATCAACATTGGTTTTAATTCCGCCAATAACCAGCTCGTCTAATGCATGACGCATTCTAGCAATAGCCACTTCTCTGGTTTCACCATAAGTGATCAATTTACCAATCATTGAATCATAGTAGGGTGGCACGACATAATCAGTGTATATATGCGAATCCCACCTCACGCCTAAACCACCAGGCGAGTGGAACTTGGTAATTTTGCCTGGACTTGGAATGAAGGTTTTTGAGTCTTCGGCATTGATACGACACTCAATAGCATGACCTCTGACTTGTATCTGGTCTTGGGTCATAGATAACTTTTCACCGGCGGCGACTCTTAATTGCTCTTTAATTAAGTCGATGCCTGTGATCATCTCTGACACCGGGTGCTCAACTTGAATACGAGTGTTCATTTCAATGAAATAGAACTCATTATTTTCAAACAAAAATTCAAATGTACCTGCACCACGGTAATTAATATCAACACAAGCTTGGCAACATCTTGCTCCAATTGCGGCACGCATTTCTGGGGTGATGCCCGGCGCTGGGGCCTCTTCAACCACTTTTTGGTGACGGCGTTGCATAGAACAGTCACGCTCGCCCAGGTGGATGGCATTTCCTTGGCCGTCTGCCAATATTTGAATTTCAACATGACGAGGGTTTTCAAGGAACTTTTCCATGTACACAACATCATTGTTGAATGCTGCACCCGCTTCACTTTTTGTCATGGCAATAGATGAAATAAGTTCGTCTTCACTTCGCACGACACGCATACCGCGACCACCGCCTCCACCAGCGGCTTTAATAATAATCGGATAACCAATACCTTTAGCCACTTTTTTGTTTCGTGCTTCGTTTTCGTCTAATGGTCCATCAGAACCAGGTACACAAGGTACACCGGCACTTTTCATCGATCTTATCGCTGAAACTTTATCACCCATTAAGTTAATAGTGTCGGCCTTTGGACCAATAAAGGTAAAACCACTTTTTTCAACCGCTTCAGCAAAGTCTGCATTTTCGGCTAAAAATCCATAGCCAGGGTGAATAGCATCTGCATTTGTTATTTCAGCAGCAGCAATAATCCTTGGAATATTGAGATAGCTCTCTGTAGCTGAAGCTTTACCGATACAAATCGTTTCATCAGCTAACAACACATGTTTGAGTGACTCGTCGGCAGTCGAATGCACTGCTACGGTCTTTATGCCTAACTCTTTACAGGCACGCAAAATTCGTAGCGCGATTTCACCGCGGTTTGCAATGAGGACTTTTTTTAACATTGTCATAGACCTTTTATTCAATCACAAACATAGGTTGGTCGAATTCTACGGGATCCTGATTTTCAACTAAAATTCGTTTCACTACACCGGTTTTATCCGACTCAATTTGATTCATCATTTTCATCGCTTCAATAATACAAAGCGTGTCGCCGACATTAACTTTTTGACCTACCTCTGCGAACGACTTAACACCGGGAGATGAAGAACGGTAAAAAGTACCTACCATTGGCGAACACATAATATGTCCACTTTCCACTGGTGCTACTTCAGCAACATTTTGAACGGGGGCTGATGGCGCGACAGGTACCGCTAATTGTGGTTGTGCTGCATATTGCATAGGTACCGAAGCTTGTGCGCTTAGGCTGACTCCGCGGTGAATACGTACTGACTCCTCTCCTTCAGTAATTTCTAGCTCTGATATGCCAGACTCTTCCACTAGCTCTATCAACTTTTTAATTTTACGTATGTCCATTTTTTTCTCTCTAATCAGTTAGTCAGCAAGCAATTTTTGCTGATGTTTATTTAGTTAAATATTGTTTGGCCGCCGTTATAGCGAATTCGTAGCCTTGTGCGCCTAATCCACAGATCACGCCTTGGGCTATATCGGATAAGTAAGAATGCTGTCTGAAGGCTTCTCTAGCGTGTACATTGGATAGATGTACTTCGATAAAAGGAATAGACACGCTCAAAAGGGCATCTCTTAATGCAATACTGGTATGGGTGAAAGCACCCGGATTGATGACAATAAAATCTATCTTTTCAAAAGCATTGTGAATTGTCTCAATTAACTCATGTTCCGCATTTGACTGCACATGAATTAAGCTGAGGCCTATTGAGGACGCATAGCTACTTAGCTGACTAATAATTTGTTGTAAGTTTTGTGAGCCGTAGGTTGCGGGCTCACGTTTACCCAACATATTCAGATTTGGTCCGTTGATAACTAATACTTTCACTGGCATACCATCTTAATAATGAATGATTTCAATTTAGTGCTTTTCTGTATGAAAAACAGTGTTTCAAGATTATTTTAGTGTAATAAATACACAATAACCTAAATTATCAACCCATTATAGAGAGCAAATAGAAATTAGCAGCAAAATACTGGTCTTATCAGCGAAGATTGCTACTAAGTTAACGAATTTTTAGGTTTTACTTGGGCGTTATGTCTTAGTCAATAGGAGAACTTTTTAACTTGAACTATATCGCCCATATTCATATTGGCTCGCATACGAAGACAAATTTGTTAGGGAACTTTCTTGGGGATTTTATCAAAGGTAGTCAGCTACAATATTTACCCTTCAAAATTGAGCAAGGTATTCGTTTACATCGTAGTATTGACGTATTCACGGATTCGCATCCTTTAATCATTGAATTAAAACGATCTTTTCCCAGGGACATTCGAAGAATGGCCGGGGTGATCATTGATATCTATTTTGATTACCTGCTTATGCGAACATGGGAACGGTACTCTGACACTCACTTTAATATTATTTTCACTCATTTTTATCATCAACTTGAGCAGTTTTCATTACCCGACAATGCACATTTTAATCAGCAAGCTGAACGCTTAAAAACCCATCAGTGGTTACATCAATATATGAATATTGAAACCTGTTTCCGAGCACTTGTGAGTATTGAAAATCGGTTAAAAAATAGAATTTCATTTGCTACTGAAGCACAATTTTTTTTACTTCAGCATAGCAATCAGCTTGAGTCTAGCTTTGAACAGTTCTATCCTGAATGCTTAAACCATGGACTTAAATTTGTCCAAAATTACAGCCCAAACAATAATCTCGAGAAATAATTATGCCCGTACACGAAATTTATCATCCATTGATTCAACACAAAATAGGCTTAATGCGCGAGCAAGGTATCAGTAGTAAAGATTTTAGAGAATTAGCCAGTGAAGTAGGCAACCTATTGACTTATGAAGCCACCAGAAATATGCAAACTGAAGATGTTGAAACCACAGCATGGGATGGGCAAAAAATAACAATAAAAAAGATTAAAGGAAAAAAAATAACCGTAGTGCCTATTTTGCGTGCAGGATTAGGTATGTTGGATGGTGTATTAAGGCTAATTCCTAATGCAAAAATCAGTGTGGTAGGTTTATATCGTGACGAAAAAACGTTACAGCCAGTAGCCTATTTCGATAAAGTGGTAAAGGATGCGGCAAAACGCACGGCATTAATTGTAGACCCGATGTTAGCCACAGGCGGAACTCTTATAGCTACCATAGACCTACTTAAACAAAAAGGCTGTAAACGTATCATGGGTTTATTTTTAGTTGCTGCCCCTGAGGGTTTAAAGGCGGTTCAAAATGCTCATCCTGACGTGGAAATTTACACCGCAGCAATAGATGAAAAACTGAATGAACATGGGTACATACTTCCGGGGCTTGGTGATGCAGGTGATAAAATTTTTGGTACCCGATAAGGTATCAATTGTTGACCCTCACTTTATGAATACGCAAAAGAAGACGTTTATATAAAACTCCGTTTTGTGAAATAACAGATATTTTAGTGTATAAAGTGCTCTGTAAATTTTTAGTTTTTAAACGATGAAGAATATGTATTTGTATAAATCGATAAGTAGACTCTTCGAGTCGCTGAATTACTATCTTTTAATATCTGTGTCACTACTACTTTTATCATCGTTAAGTCACAGTGAGCCATTAATTTCTGATCCGACATTTTCTCGATTATCAACAGAAAATGGTTTATCTCAAAATACTATCAACTCACTGCTTCTAGATAATGAAGGATTCTTATGGCTTGGCACCGATGAAGGGTTAAACCGATTTGATGGTTATCAAAACCAGACGGTACTCGGTCCAAACAACGAATTCGATACAGCGCCTGTAAGCTACTTGTTCCAAGATTCAAAAAATAATCTTTGGGTGAGTGACTCAATCAAAGGTGTTCATCAATATAATCTTAGAGCGAATACAGTCAAACACGTTATCAATCTAAAGCTAAAGCGTGATGACCAGTTAACCCAAGCAGCTCATTACATTAGCGAGGACCAAGAGGGTAATATATTACTCTCAATGCGTGAGGGTATTTATTCCTATTCATATATCACTGATAAGCTTTCTGTTGAATATTTATTGCCCGATGAAATGATTGATAGTGGGAATTATGTAAGAGCCCATTTATTGTCTCAAGGTATACTTTTTATTGGCACAAGAGACGGTTTGTATGCACTCAAAAAAGGCAGTGCCACACCTCTTAAAATCAGACATACTCAAGCAGAAATTAAGGCAACGGATAGTCACAACGTCAAAGTGCTATACGCAGACGATCATGACACCCTATGGATTGGCACGGTTGAAGGATTGTTCAGCATGTCACTTTCTCAAGCTAGGCAGTTCGTTCTCACTGCTCGCTCAGCCCCTGTAACAAAACTTCGTATCAAGCATCGTAACATATGGCAATTAGCGAACTTCAAGAAAGACTTATTTTATGTGGCGACTGATAAAGGGCTATACAGCTATCAGACAAATAGCAATGTACTACAACAAATACTATTACCCACTGACAGCCAAGAATTCATTGCTAGTGATGTTCTAAGAGATTTGGTAGTGGACAATCAAAATAATCTTTGGCTTGGCTCTGAGGATGATGGCGCTATTTATTGGTCACCTAAAACGACTCTGTTTGATAATGTCTACAATACTCGGGGGGGGAGGGAAGAGAAGGTTCTTAGCCACAACAGCATCTGGAGCATACATCAACAGGATGAAAACTCACTATGGGTTGGAACTCGAAATGGTCTTAATTTATTCAATCTATCCGATGGTTCAACACAGAGCTTTTTGGTATCAGATGATACAAAAGCACAGTATTCATCCTCATCAATAAGCAATATCGAGGCCGGTAAGGATAATCAGTTATGGTTGAATACTGCAGATGGTGTTTTACGTTTTGGCACGAAGACAGGTAAATCCTATCCACTGAAAACAAATAGTTCAAAAGATGATGCGATCCTAAAATCAGATATTTGGGATATTTTTATTACTCCAAAAGAGGAGTTATTGATGGTCTCCGCTCTAGGGTTTTCTCGTTACTCACCAGACACAGGTATAGTCGATAAGTTAGAACAATTATCCGCAACTATAGACTCACGCGATACTGTACGTTTTATCAAAGGTGTAAAACCAAATACAACATTGATCAGTGTTTATGGGCAACTCTGGGAAATGGATGATTCAAACACTCAAGTGTCATTAATCCATGCCACACCTTTACAACAATTGAAGTCAAAGATTTATCCTAGTGATGTATTAGTAGATGCCAATAACATTATGTGGATAACCTATCCTGGTTACGGATTAGTTGGTATTGATGCAGTAACATACGAAAAAAAGTTTTTTTATAACAAACAAAACTTACTACCTAATAATTCTATTTTCGATATGCAACAAGATACAAAAGGTAATATTTGGTTAGGTTCTAACTCTGGTTTAATCAAATTTTCTACTCAAACCCATCACATACAAAAATTCGACCAGAGGCAAGGACTAGCCAATAGTGAGTTTAATTCTGACACTAGTGTGACACTATTGGATGGTCGAATGGTTTATGGCTCACCAAAAGGCCTTATCTTTTTTGATCCTTTAAAAGTTGATGTGAAAAAAATCAATGAGATTAAAGTTACTATCACTGATGTAATGCTGGTATCCAATGATTTAGCGATACCTTTCTCAAATCTTGACAGGCAGACAATTGAACTTTCTTATGAAGATGTTGGCCTTTCTATTCGTTTTTCTACTTTAGAATATCAAGATCAAAAAAGTACACGATACCAATATCAACTAAGTGGCAAAAATGACTTAGTTTATCCAATTACAACTCAACCTGAAGTCATGTTTCCAAAGCTTGACCCCGGTCAATATGTATTCTCAGTCTTCGCATTTAATTCAGAAAACGGAGCAAAATCTAAGCCTGCAACCATCAATATCAAAGTAAATTACGCTCTTTGGGCCTCTCCACTCGCCTTTACTTTATACGCTTTAATGTGTTTAGTTGGGCTGGTGTTTTTATGGCAGTTCCGTCATGCACACAACTTACGACTTCATAAGGCACATCAAGAAGCAATACTCAGCAAAAATAAGCTAACACTTGCTTTGAATGCAAGTAATAGCGGTATTTGGGAGTTCCAGCCTGAACAAGACATATTTTTTATATCTAAATTAGGTAATGATCTTACAAGTAAAAAAACAATGAGCTTTCAAGATCATTTATATCTTATTCACAACAGAGACAAAGTTAGATACGAGTCTGCATGGCATGACTTTTTAACTGACAAAGATTCTGAACTGGATATCACCTATAGAATGTCAACCAAAGACAAGTCTTGGTTATGGTTTCGCGACGTAGGAAAGGTTGTACAGACTGATAAATTTGGTAAACCATTGCTGGTCACTGGCACTTACACAAATATTACTGAAAGTGTTGCAGATCAAGAAAACCTTCGCTTATTTGGGAACGCCTTCAAACATACATTAGATTGGGTCGTCATTTATAATCATAAGTATTATCCAATTGCTTTTAACGACGCGGCTAAAAAGTTTTTTAACATAATAGATGATGCTTCTGCTCCCAAAGAAATTGATAAAATATACAAATTACAAACATCTACGACGGCAAAGTTTTGGAATAAAATGCTTACTTTTAAGGCAGGCCATCAATGGCAAGGGGAAGATAAAGTAATCATACCTAATGGCGACACCCTAAATATTATGGTTCGAATTCACGCTGTAGCAAGCGTGCGTGACAAAAATAAGATAAAACATTTTTTAGTCATTATTTCTGACATTACTGAACAAAAAGTGGCAGAGGCAAAACTGTTAGCCCTGGCAAATTACGACTCTCTTACCGGTTTACCCAACAGAACCTTACTTCTAGATAGAATTGAAAGAGGTATTAAACACGCGCGAAGAAATACTAAGAACATAGCCGTATTTTTTGTCGACTTGGATAAATTTAAACAGGTAAACGATAGTTTGGGGCATAAGGCAGGTGATGAGTTACTAATAGTTATTGCTGAACGTTTGAATTCCAAGCTGCGCAAAAAAGATACAGTGGCGCGCTTAGGTGGGGACGAATTTGTTATTATGATAGAAGATGTTACTTCTGCAGAAACCATCAGTACTTTAGTGAGCGAAATAAGCGATTTAATTGATTTACCAGTGACCTTAAGTTCACAGACCGTGAGTGTGTCTTCTAGTATCGGCATTGCGATGTTTCCAGGTGATGGTCTTAATGCCGAAGACCTTCTCAAAAATGCAGATATCGCCATGTATCATGCTAAAAAACAAGGTAGAAGTAACTTCCAATTTTTCACTCAACAGATGGACGAACTAGTAAAGGATAGGCTGAAATTAGAAAACCAATTAAAAAACACCCATCAATCCAAAAGATTTGAAAACTATTATCAACCAATTTTTAATACTCATAGTCAAAAAATAGAAGGCTTTGAAATTTTAATGCGCTGGTCAACTGATAATGGAATGGTCCCACCAGATAAATTTATTCCTGTTTCAGAAGAGCTCGGATTAATAGAGCATATGACGTTAGACGCGTTTGAGCGGGCTGTACCGGTGCTGAATAAAATGCGCCAGAATGGCTTTGATGGATACCTTTCGGTAAACTTATCAGCCAGACATTTCGACAACCCATCTTCAATTAATAAAATTATTGTACTTTTAGAAAAAAATAACATCCCAGTTACCGCCATTCGTTTTGAAATTACTGAAAGCGCATTAATGTATGATTATGACAAAGCTCTAACATGCATGACACAAATACAACAAAAAGGCTTTTCAATTGCATTGGATGACTTCGGTACTGGGTTTTCATCTTTAAAATATCTCAAAGAGTTTCCAATAAATATTATTAAAGTAGATAAAAGTTTTGTGGATGATATAGGTAAAAACCAAACTAATGAGGCGATTATTCTCACTACCTTAAGTATGGCTAAACAATTAAAAATGAGTTGCGTAGCTGAGGGAATTGAAACGATTCAGCAGGTCGAATTTTTCAAACAAAATGAGTGTCCGCACTTACAGGGTTACTATTTTTCTGAGCCTGTACCTGCAGCCGATATACCCGCTCTGCTAAAAAAAGAGTGGAAGGTTTAACCTTAGCTATTATTTAAAAACAAAAGGCAGTGATTGATATTTGCCAAGAGGCCTAGCTTGATAAACTGCAAAGTGCAAATGTGGTAAAGAAGAAAACCCAGTGTTGCCCGAATAACCTAATTTTTGCCCCGTCCTAACATATTCGCCAAGAGTCACAACGACACCATTTTTTTCCATATGATAATATTCACCGGTGGTGTCATCGCTGTGTAAAACCACCACATAATTAGCATACTTAGCATACCGGCGACTGGCCCCTCCACGTGTGTGACGTTCAATTAAATCGATCACCACACCTGCCCTTGCTGCATGAACAGGGGTACCAATAGGCATAGCAAAATCAACCGCATGTCTTGATGCACCGCTATGGCTATATTCGCCGTCAAAACCTTGTACTACAGGAAAGTAGTTACCCCGAGCATAAGGGTATTGATAAACAATATCAGCTTGATGAACAGCTTGCATACTGCCGGGCGTCCAATAAAAAGATTCGTCATACCAAATTTTTTTAAGAATATTGATTGGTTGCAGTTCAAGCACTTTAATTCGTTGATGCCCTTGAAGTACTTGGTTAACAATATGCTGACGCAAGTTTGTAGTGGGAGCTTTTAAGTTACTGGTGTCGACTTCTAAAGTGACAGTCACCACAAAAGGTTTTTTATTATAGAGCCAATAACTAACCTGTTTATTTTTCTCTACTTTTTCAACACATGCCCAGTCATCCATACAGTAGCTACCTGAGTTCGCAAGGGAACTACTGATGAAAAAAACACAAAATATAACCGCAAAAAAAGTTGTAAAAGTAAAAACACCTATTAAACGTTTACTTATAAAATTTTTAATGAAAAAACAAAACATATTTACTCTGAAAATATATTATTTACATGCTGAGCAAAAGGCGCAGCACGCATAAAACCTGACACTCTGGCAGTGCTAATTTCTTGCCCTTGCCTATCAAAAAATAAAATAGTCGGCAAGCCTAGTACTGAAAATTGCTGCTGAAATGCGATGTTATCATCAGTATTGTCAGTTAGATCAATTTGCATTAACACTGAGCCACTCAAGGCGGCTACAACCTGACTATCTGGAAAGGTATATTTTTCAAACTCTTTACATGCAACACACCAATCTGCATAAAGATCTAACATAACATTTTGGCCTTGAGCATTAGCCTTGTCTAGCGCCTGATTGAATTCCTCAATACTGCTGACTTTAAGAAATTCTGGGTGGGCTAAGGTTTTAACACCTGCATCAGCCTGAGTATAACTGGAACCTATTGTGCTAATAGATTGGTAACCGTAACTTGCTGAAACAAACAATCCAATGAAAATAAATAATGCACGAAGACCTTTATAAAAAGTCGTTTGACTATTTTGATTCATCACATAAAAATATGTAAACGTGGCAAGTCCAAGTAATGTCCAAGCGATGTCTGTAGCGACATGACTAACTAAACGTTCTACGAACATAATAGCGACCGCTAACATCATAAAACCAAA
>CAZMDX010000698.1:0-5381 GCA_964564805.1 uncultured Pseudoalteromonas sp.
CGAAAGATGGCAAAATAGCAATGATAACGATTTTAATCTGTAATGTATTAACAATAACCAAAACTTTATCACCTAACCCGTCTATATTTGGCTTATGTAAAGACGCGATGATAAAACAGGAAAACATTATGCTCAGGCAACTGTTCTGTGCTGCAATGCTTATCGCCACAGACATGCAGGTTCACGTTATAAAAACCATAAGATGGATGCCAAGTTTCTAGACATTACTAATCTTTAAAATCAAAAATGACTCTACATGGAAGCTTAACTTGTTCTTATATACGTTAACTACTATTTAAATTATAAAAAAACTGCGGTGTCATTCATGAATGATCTAGGAGGTGGTAAAATTTAAGAGTCAATGGATCTTATTGGTCATCATTTTTTTTAGGAAACAATAGAACTACGCGTATCGGCATTAGTCAGCGTTGGTTGAGTTAATAAAATCGTGATGGTTTTGACATTTATACATTTCACTTAGATTCACAAAAGATAGATAAGTATGCACTTAGCCTGTGTGAAAACTAAATAGTCACTTGAAAAGTGCTTTCTGAGTAAATGAATCAGAAGATTAATTCCAAATCACCAACAATATTCATTATAAAAAAAGTTATAGGTCAAAATTTAAGACAAAAATCCATTAATTGAAGTTCTTTCGCAGTCTAAACACATTGCTGAGCTGATTAAATCTTATCTAAGAAAAAAAGCAAACTTGTGTTTAAATAAACGTGACTTACAGCAATCCGAACAGCGTACTTAAGTCGATAGTAAGTATGGATATGTGAGAGTAAGTAAGTTTCTCCTTTTTAAACTACAAGAAAATATATTACCTAGCCATTGTGACCGAATTACAAAGTTTAGCTCTTATAAATGTAAATTAAAGGTTTGGCACTTTAACGAACCATTAAATTGGTTATGACCCAAATAGTTGAAGGTGACACTTAAATAATATTGTTTTGTTGAATTAAGGAAAAGTGTTTTCCATCTTCACACTTTGATAATAAGCTTTTCTTTGTTTTTCTCTTCCTACTCGCTCTGTTAATTCGTCCCATTCTTTTGCAACATAGTCTAACGCTTCTTGCTCACTACTTTTACCAGACAGAGCTCTGAAAACACCTATAGCCAATGTTTTCATATACTGACGACTATTATAAATACGTAAATCCAAAACCTTATTTTGAGACCGCAGCATTTTATTGATCGTTTTGATGTATGAATGAGCAGCAGTTTTGTCCCAACCTACTGTTTGTGTCCAAAACTGCTCATTTAAATCTTTAGTCCTATACGCATTTAAACCAAATCTTCCAATGGATACGTTTTTCTCATGATTTTTGTCATTTGAAAAAAAACCAAGATAGTCAAAAGCAGCCTGCTTTTGGGAGCTAGATCCAGCAACCGCACTTGTCCAACCCCAAGCAAAATAAGGGACATAATTAATATTGGGAAACGACTCCCACTGAGCTTTTTTTCGATTCCATACTTTTTCTGAACCCGGGGAGATTGAGGCTGCAACTTTATTTGATAACCCTGAACTTTCTTCCATCGCTTGAACAAAAGAGTCATCCCAACTGTCCACAAAAACAACTTCACCAGAGGCAAATGAATTGTTCACCTCTTGTAAACTAAAATCAATCCCATCAGGTGGATAGTAATTTGTTGATTTTACGAAGTCTTTTAATGCTTCAACAAATCCTGGATTATTAATCTGTGGCTTCATTGAGGGTAGCTCAAAATAAAATCCATCTTTAACGTTTGGATGTTTAGCATAAGGAGCCGCTCTTTTGATAAATTGAGAGAAAAGCAAGTCATTCCTATCGGTTATTTCGGCGATACCGTAAATCTTTTTATTATTTTTTAATACTTTGCCATTAAAAAACTCAGCGATAAGGTTTACCTCTTTCCAAGTTTTTGGGATACGCAACTTGAAGCCATTTTTTTCTTTAAAGGCATCTGAATATTCAGGATTTTCGAGTAGATTTTTTCTAAACTGAAGATAATGCTTATCACCATCAATATTCACTTGATATGTAGTCTCTTCCCATTTTGCAATGTTTTGATAGTGAGGAATAATATCTATAAAATTTTCAGACATAAGTAACTTATCAGGCACTGGTGCTAAATATTGGTGAAAATCAGCAATCCACAATGATGCGTAAAAAATGATGTCGTACTTGTCATGTTTTAATCCCCATAAGGCTTCTTGATAGAGTTGGTTAAATGGTACATAGCGTATATTGATTTTGATCCCGGTTAATTGTTCAAATTGTTGAGCGTGGATTGAAGTCGGCTCTCCAACTAATGGAATCTCATGAGTGAGAATATTTAACGTGATGCCTTTATAATTTTTATTTTTAATGGACTCATGGGAATAACTTTCAACTTTTGTTACCGATTTAGAGTGAGAAAATAATGAAACTAACAATGAAATAAATAAGTAAAATTGGCTAAGTTTATTCAAAATAAGCTCCGTTTAAAATATTGATAGAATTTTCACACTTACAGAATGTTACAAAATATTAACAATTAAATGCATTTATATAACATACCTGTATATTTATCTCAATATAACAAGACTTTAGTCTAGTTATATTCATTAAACGCTATGATCAAAGAGCATGGTTTGTTGAAAACAGACACTAATGAAGACCTTAAAAGCCCAGATGGCCTTAAGACTTTTGATAAAAATAGATATTGCCTTCAATTGGATACACACAAATATAAACTGCCTAAGCAATGTCTACATTACATAGGGCGGTTTATATCTGTGCCAATGTTGCTCTGTCTATTTTAGAGGCATTATAAGCGTGTTAGGTGAGACTGACCCGTTAGGTCATACAATGATAGTGTCATCGCAGACACTCTTATTAAGCTTAAAGCTAAAGACGAGGGTAACTATTTAACAGATGCAGATACCTCAGTCCAATATGAAAGTCATCAACAAAAAGAAAAAATATGGAGACCAAGATGACTGACGAGAAGATTTTTAAGTTAAAATATAATTAGTGAAAGTCGACTTCGGGATGATGACAATAAAACGTGCTGTGCTGTGCTGTGATTTGATATTATTGGGTAATCTACCCGCATGCTGTTAACTACAACCCTCGATCATCAGCATTGGGATACGATGGGTTTTATCAAATTATTAGAGCTCACTAGAATAAAGTAGTGGTTTTGGCTTTCACAAAAAGGCATGCCTTTGGAATTATAGTCACTAAAAGTAACTAATCCTATCTACTTGTTATTGTTAAACCTAAACCGCCTTAAAATAACCTGAACAAAATTGTTATTAACCTTAATGGTACGTTTTGGATTAATTCGATGTAAAACAGTTTTTCCAATACTAGCAAACCGTTGGAAACCGGCGAGGAACTCTTTGGGAGCAACGATAGCCTAGAAAAAAATATTGATGTTAGCTTTGTCGTTATACTATCGATTCAGTAACCAAGCAGCTTGCCAACCGGCACAGGTAAGTCTTTAATGAAATAAATACTTTGGTTTTAAATAATACAGTGTTTCTTTTAACGACTATTTGGTACGCCAATTTTCCAAACATTCCAGTTTTTAACGATATGGTCTGAAACAGTGCTTCCCACCAACATTATATTTTCAACCGTTTCGGCAAAACCACCAGCGGTTTCTCCAGGTGCTGGGTCAAGATGCTCTAAAGTGGTTTCGTTTGGGTTACCTTGATCAAAGTTAACCGAACCACGCAAACTCATAATTCGTTTTATACCATAAAGTCGACTGATAACTTGAGTAATCGCAGTCGCTTCCATCTCAGTTGTTATGTAATCATCTGCACCATATAACTCGCTTATATATTGGGCTTGTTTTGATAAACCAGGTCCATGAAAAAATGTATCACCTGTGATGTGTGTACCCTTTAGCACTTGAGGTAATCGTCTTGCAGCAGATTGTGGGTAACGCATTCGGTAGGCTTGTGCACTCACAGAGTCTTTTAATTTTATATCCATGGTCAACGCCATACCCCATTTAACTAACGAAGGGTTAAGTTGATAACAGCGGATGTTTTCATATCCTTTACGTGGCATAAAAGTCGGTTTTCCCGTCTCACTTTCTTCTGGTGCCCAACGGTGTCCTAAATCGTAATCGATTAACCAACTGCCCCATGACACATCACCTATGGTTCCTTTTGACGGTGGTGTACCCCCCACTCCACTGAGGATGAAATAAGCATCAGTAAAATCAAACTTATTGTTTAATAAAATAGCCTGCATTGATGCAGACGATGCGACTTTACCCATGCCTAAGATGCTGCCACATATGCCGTCTTTATCGCAGTAAACAGGTTTAAGTGCGCCTTTTACATATATTGGTTGGCGGTCTCTAAAATAACGTTGATACCAATGCTGGAACTCACCGGCTTTATCACCTGTATTCGCGCCAATTTCAAACATGGTGGCAATAAATACTTTGACTTGAATAGGTTTGTCACCGGCATCTACATGGTGACAAAACGTGATTGAATAAAATAAGATTAGCCCTAATATTTTATGCATTTCCAAGAATATTCCTCTGTAATGAAATGATTTATTGGTTCACTAAAACGGAAAACTTTAATGATCGTTAGATTCAATCTTGACGTGTACTGTTAACAACTCTTTCTAATGTGGCTAAAAAAGGTAAGGGTTCATAATTGATAGGTAGCTGGACTAATTTTTCAGCCTTTACATTAAGTATCAATAAAGTGGGAAAACCAGTTACTTGGTAGTTTTGCATAAAGCTTTTACCTTCTGGTGACTCGTACTCAATTCGCGCATAAACAAAGTCTTGCCTAATTTGTGCCTTAACTCGTTCATTAGAAAACACCTGTTCATCTAATTTACGACAGGCTGGACACCAAATAGCTGACATATCTGCTAACACTAACTTATTTGAACGTTTGGCTGCTTGCACAGCTTCCTCTAATGTTAGCAATTCTAAACCTGTTGCATCTATGGCTTGTTGCCCTAGGTAGCTCTGCACGGTTTTATTACCGTAGAAGCACATGACAGATATCAGTATGATGATCCCACATATGTCTAAGACTTTTCTAACAGGTGAGCTTGTCTGATTATTTGGTTTGTTAATTGACATCTTACTCTCCTAAATAGTATGGGTAGATTGAAGTTGGCAATATTCAATAATTTTATCTACTACAGCAGATAATCCAACACCTCTGGATTGACTGAGGTGTTTACCTAAATGTAATGTTTTAAGATAATCAGCTAAGTTAAACAGTAAGACTTGATGCGCAGTTTTCCCTGAGAGTGCTTCAAACACCACAGCCAACAAACCACGTACAATTTTGCTAGGCGAATCGCCTTCTAACACAACGCTGCCTTCCATTATAAAACACCTTATCCATACTTGGCTTTCAC
>CAZMDX010000699.1:0-11418 GCA_964564805.1 uncultured Pseudoalteromonas sp.
CAGGTCAAAACTATGATGAAAAAGGACAATGGGCCGCTCAACGTTCCGCAGATCCTGAGTTGTTACAATTATTGTGCAACCATCCATATTTTTATGCTCCAGCTCCTAAAAGTACTGGGCGCGAGCAGTTTAACCTGCCATGGTTGCAGCAAAATTTAAGCAGTATGACTCGCCAAATAGATCCACAAATTGTGCAGGCAACTTTAGTCATGTTGACCACGCATACAATTACTAAACAAGTTTTACAGTTCAAAGATGTTGAGCAAGTGTATATCTGCGGTGGTGGTGCACGAAATGAGTTTTTAGTGGAAGAGCTAGAATCTTCACTACATGAATGTGAGCTATACACCACAGACGAACTAGGCGTAGAAGCTGATGCAGTTGAAGCCATGGCGTTTGCTTGGCTTGCCTATGCTCACGTTAACAATATACAAGGCAGCGTACCCAGTGTGACAGGTGCAGCAAAAGGAGCAGTGTTAGGCACTTTTTGTATGGGTAGAGAGAAAAAAATATAAAACGAATAAGCGATTAAGAACACGCCGTTACATGTAGGCTTTCAAGCCTTGGGTGGCAAGATTAAAATGATGGTTTATATCCATCAGTCTAAGCACAGTCGGCTTACAATCAATACATTCAAAAGTGATAATCTTTATTACCTGATTCGATAATTTTTTATCATATCAGTAGCAGAAACAATACTTTTCTTCACGCAAAATTATAGTTACGGAAGATTGATGAGTTTTTTTAATACCATCACCGCAAAGAAAGAAGACAACCATGCAGAAAGAAGACAACCATGCAGAAACAAGTCCGATTTATGACTAGATAAACGGAACAATGTTACCTACTCACAATTTCATCAGCGTCAATTACAATTCTAAGTATTTAGTAAAACACTTATACAATTGAGTACCACTTAGAACAGAAGCTGAAGGAAAATGCAAAATAGCGACCAAATCACAAGGCGCTAATATGTCTATTGTCGCTCTGACTGAGTCTAAATTGTCAACATTCAGCACCCTAGCTAATATTCCACCTTTTTTGACAATATCGCCGGGTTTGGCGATGTATTCCACTATGCCGCCTTGATGAGTAAAAAGTGTCTTGTAGTGATTTAGTGTGACGGCCTTACGTGTCATATTCTCTGGCACAATCAAACTGCCAGGTAAGCATCCTTTGGCAGTTAAGTAAGTTAGGATGCTTGTAGCATCATATTCGCCTTCTTGAAAATTAATTACTTCTTGGCTACCCATTTCTAGCGTAAAAGCTTCAACTGCAAAATCAACTGGTTGTTGACGTTGCTTGCTAACTAAATCGGTTAACAACCACCATGGGCAAAATGTAGCTTCGTCTAAGGCTCCTGAAAACACATTAGGCATAAATATCACATGGGGGATATTGAACAAACTAGCAGAAGCCCTAGCATATTCGGGAACGTAAATATGTCGTGTGGAAACGGGGCCATTATGCAAGTCCAACACATAATCTGCGTCAAAGGCTAATTGCTGCAGTTTCAAATTAAGATGCTGGGCCAGGCCAATGCCCCATGTTTCGTCTAATCTAGATTGTAATTGTTGTTTCATTTTTTGTCGAAAACGAAGTTTTATAGACTGAACAGTTTCCTGTTCATCAATACTATGCGCAAATTCACGAATAAAAGCGTCATCATAGTAGTAACCACGATTCCAGTTTGTGCCATTAACTGGATCAAAACGCCCCAAAGTATATTCACCTGCCTTAATGTTGGTGCCAACCGGGTTACAGTTCGGCACTAACAACACTTCTCCGCATATGGGCAAATTTTTAAGCCATTGAATAAGTTGATAAATAACCACATTACCTTGTACCTCGGCACCGTGGATTGAACTCTGGATATACACTTTTGGCCCAGGCTGTTTGCCGA
Source organism: uncultured Pseudoalteromonas sp. (assembly GCA_964564805.1). Lineage (GTDB taxonomy): Bacteria > Pseudomonadota > Gammaproteobacteria > Enterobacterales > Alteromonadaceae > Paraglaciecola. The sequence goes on from CAZMDX010000699.1 coordinate 1,904, forward strand.
CAAATCGATACAAAGGCACATTCATGTTTCGTCCAGATGCGTTTTGAGCGACCACTATATGTTCTTTGAACAGCTTATTCATACAACTTGATTGTCCTATTGAAATGCTAGGCTTTAGATTCTGGAAAGTGAGGGGATATTGACCGACGAACACCATTCCCCCAGAGAATAGCTTCGTTAAATAAGCTATGCAGAAGCTTTTGATCGATTTCAAGAATTTTTGAAATTCTGATTACTTTTAACCAATTACCACTTTCAAAAGCTTTGACTAAATTTAAATACATAGATAAATTATTTTGGCCACCACATAAAGCTTCTTTTACCTCGTCAACTAAAGGCAATTTCTCAACCAAAAGTTCCATTTTTTGATCAAGTAAGGCATCCAACATTGAAAACAACCCGACTAAAAATGCGATAGGAGGGTTAGTACCAATGGCCTTTTCAGAACCTAATAAGTCACAAAATTTCGCTCGAACTAACGATAAGTGAATCAACTCTAGAGGTTTATTGTCAGATAAATTAGCCAAGGCTAGTAAGGCGATAAACTTCTTAATCTCTACCTCACCCATGTAATTAAGAGCATGTCGCAATGAAGTTATTTTATAGCGCTTGTTAATAGTGGGGTTATTAATAAATCGCAACAGCATGTAAGATAAACCAACGTCATGCTCAACAACACTATTGATACTCTCTATATCGAATGAAACACTTGAACTAGCACTCATTAATTCTATTAAAGTAAGTTTGGATGTAGGTAAATTTTTATCAGATACTGATTCCGGTTTAGCAAAGAAATATCCTTGAAAATAATCAAAGCCCAAATCTTTATAGATGCTAAAACTGTCTTGTGTGTCGACTTTATCTGCTATCAATTGCACATTTGCATCAGTAATACGGTTGACGTTTGTCGCTAAAAATTCCAAGTTTTCATGATTAGTATTAAATTTAAGCATATCAACAAAAGGCAAAAATTCATTCCAACTTGGTTTCAGGTTGCATTCTTCTAAAGCAACTCTATAGCCCATTTTTTTAACATGTTTGCACAAATCTAAAAGGTTACTGACATCACTTCTTCCCGCGACTAATTCTACCACCACATTTTCTGGATCAAGAGAAGTGGGCAAACCACTCATTAGTGTTTCAGATTGGAAATTGATGAAAGATTTTTTGTTACAAGAGATATCATCTAAATGAAGTGTTTGATAATTTTTAGCGATAAGTTTGCTCGTGTGTTCGTCTCTTTCTACACTAGGATAACAATTATTTTTACCATCTCTGAAAAAAAGCTCGTAGGCAAAAACTTGCTTATCCCTATCTAATATTGGTTGGCGAGCTATAAATGCAAACATATCTATCCTGTATGTGTGTTTTTATTATGACGGCTTTTGGGGACAACAATATCAGACCAAACGTATTGATTAGCATGTTTTAATGCCATCTGTGACCATCATAGCATTAAAAAAAAGGGCTTGAATACACCTCTATTTTTTTGAGTCAAACTTGAAGTTAGCCACTAACCGAATGTTTCATTGCGACACCCCATTTTAACGATTCATTATAAAAAGCGTGGGTCATTTTTAGGTCGAGTGATAGTTGATTAGAAATGGTGGCAATGCCTTTCCAGTAGCCACTTTCAAATGCTCTAATTAAAGCTAAAAATTGTCTAAGTTCATTTTCGCGACCACACAATGCCGCCTTTATATCCTCATCAATAGGTAATTTTTCAACGATATCCTGCATAGGTTGGTCAAGTAATGCATCAAGAAGCGAAAATAGTCCTACTAAAAAACCCGTAGGAGGATTATTGTTCATCGACTTTGCTTGCCCGAGTAAGTCACAAAACTTAGCTCTAACCAATGATAAATGTATGAGCTCGACCGGTTTATTGTCACCTAAATTTGCGAGTGCCAGTAGTGCAATAAATTTTTTAACTTCTATCTGACCCATGTAGTTTAATGCATGACGCAAATCACTAATTTCATTATATTTATTGACAATGGGATTATTGATAAATCGCAACAACTTATATGATAAAGATACATCGCGTTGAATAATAGTACTGATTTTATCAAGATCAAAATCTTCTGAAGTGCTTGCAGCTATAAGTTCAATCAATGATAACTTTGATGTAGGTAGTTTTTTTTGTTTTATAACCTCTGGTTTAGCAAAAAAGTATCCCTGAAAATAGTCGAATCCCATGTCTCGATATTTTTCAAATTCTTGCAAAGTCTCAATTTTTTCTGCAATTAATTTAATTTTAGAACCCAGATACTTATCAATATTATCGATAAGTATCTGTTCATCGCACTCAACAATGTCTACTTTAATAATGTCAGTGTAAGGTAAAAGTACATCCCACTTTGGATCAAAATCATGATCATCTAAAGCTATTTTATAACCCAACTCTTTAATATTTGCACAAGCTTGGACGAGTTCAGCGGTAGGTTGTACTGTCTCTACCACTTCAATTACTACTTTTTTTGGGTCAAGCGAGGTTGGGAAACGGTGCAATAGCGTGTCTTGATGAAAATTGATAAAAACGGGTTTGCCCGCGGAAATGTCTTCTAATCCAAGGTCTAAGTGGCTATCAGTTAAAATTTTTGATGTTGCTTCGTCTGGTGGAATATTTGGAAAACAATTATTTTCACCGTCTCTAAATAATAATTCATAGGCGTACAATTCCTTTTTTTTATTCAATATTGCTTGTCGCGCTATATATGTAAACATTGATTATTCATCTTTCCAAAATTACTGTTTAATGAGAAACATTGATCTTTCCCATACCTTAACACCGTAATTATAATAATACTAAAGACTAGTTGCTTGGTATAAGCATTTCTTTTTTAAAGGTTTAAATATATATTAATTGGCTAATATGCAAATTATTTGAATTTTTTTAGAAGTTAACGGTCTATTTAAACGATATTAGATAACTCCAGAATCGAACGAAATTAGGTCGCAGAGCAGTGTTTTTTTTGCTAGAATCGCGAGTCAAAATGTAATACGAGGTAGCTATGGGTACAGATTTACGCGCATTGACATTAACCGTCCCGCAGACGGGAAGTATCGAAACTTACATTCAAGCTGTAAGCAGTATTAAGATGCTTTCAGCACAAGACGAGCGTGGTTTAGCTGAGCGCTTGCAACAGGATGGCGATTTACAAGCCGCCAGGAAGCTTATTATGTCTCACTTACGCTTCGTGGTGCATATTGCTAAATCATACTCTGGTTATGGTTTACCTCAGGCTGATTTAATTCAGGAAGGTAACATCGGTTTGATGAAAGCAGTGAAACGCTTTGATCCAACGGTTGGTGTTCGCTTAGTCTCATTTGCGGTGCACTGGATAAAAGCCGAGATACATGAATTTGTATTGAAAAACTGGCGGATCGTTAAGGTCGCCACAACCAAAGCTCAACGTAAGTTGTTTTTTAATCTTCGCAAAAACAAGAAACGTCTTGGTTGGTTTACTCATGCAGAGGTACAAAAGGTTGCTGAAGACCTAGGTGTAAGCCCTAAAGAGGTGTTACAGATGGAAGCTCGTATGAGTAGCCATGACCAAGCCTTCGATCTATCTGCTGATGATGACGAAAGCGGTAGTTTTGCACCTGTCCAGTTTCTTGAAGATAAAACAACAGATGTAGAGTCTGATGTTATTAATGCTGACACGAATTCGAATGCGTCAGGCAAACTGCACGCTGCACTTAGGACACTTGATGACCGCAGCCAATATATTATTCAAACTCGCTGGTTGTCTGATGATAAAACAACATTGCAAGACTTAGCGGACAAGTATCGAGTATCTGCAGAACGTGTGCGCCAGATTGAAAAGAACGCGATGAAAAAACTTCAGAACGCTATGGTAGCTTAACTGAGGTTTACGCACCTCGTAGTTATAAAAAAAGCGTGATATCCACGCTTTTTTTATAACTACAACTAACTTAGTTTTCGTTTTTGGTATTGGTGTTGGGTATCACCCAGAATACTCCAGAAAATTCAGCTACTGCGTTATCTCCATCTAAAATAGCTACGTTCAGCTTAATACTGCATTTTTTCTCTTTACCCAGTAGTTCGAGCTTACCATTCAATGACTCAATATTGCACAAAGCTCTAGGCTGCATGGTGATCGGTTTGTGGTAATGAATATTGCCGTCCCCTAACACAATTTCACCATCAAGCCCTTTTTCTTTTAGTTGCAAAAAAATCATTCCCCAACCAGTCAACGTCGCCAGAGAAAAAATGCTCCCCGCAAACATAGTGCCATGTAAATTTATATTTTTATTCAAAGACGCCCGAGTTTCGAGTGTTCGCCCAGTATATTGATGTAACTTTATCCCCATCTGTTTACTAATAGGAATAGTTTCATGCCAAGTACTTTCTAATAACTTACACCACTTGGGATGCAACAGAATGCTGCTTGGATCAGTGAGTTTTTTTACCATTTGCTGGCGTTGCTGCTCTCCTAACTCTTTGGGTGCTCCACTTTGATCTATAAATCCCAAGCTGGTAAATAGTGCAATAGACGCCTGAGTACTATTGGTCACAATACGGACAGCACCCTCTGCTCTTGCTACCGCCTCTAAGGAGGCAACTAACATTTTCGCTAAACCCTTGCCTTGGAAAGTCTTTTCAACAGCAACATGCCGTACTTGAGCTTCTTCTGCCGAATTCATATGGACTCTGCCAACCGCGACCACTTCGCCATTGAGATTACGGATCATACGATGCTGACTGACTTGCTCGTATTCGTCTTTTTCGGAACCTAATGGATACTTCCAAGGCTCACGTAGCATTTTCCAACGACACATAAAATAGTCGTCAAAGTCTTGTTCACTCGTAGGTATATCAATTTTATACATCTAACACAGGGATCCTATATTCCTCACACATCGAAAACTGAGCGATTTAAGCGCAAAACCCAGCTGGCTATTAAAACGTATAAAACAATTTGCAGCAAACTATACTTTAAGCTGAAAAGTAACAGGCCCATCATTCATCAGCGAAACTTGCATATCAGCACCAAATTCACCACTTTGGCAACACAAACCTTCGAGATCACAGCATTTGATAAAATAATCATACAGTTCTTGCCCTAATTGAGGGGAAGCACCAGAAGAAAAGCTGGGACGGTTTCCACTTTGTGTATTCGCCACTAGAGTAAATTGTGAAACAACTAACAATTCACCTTTTACTTGTTGAACGTTAAGGTTCATCTTGCCATCGTGATCAGAAAATATTCGATAATTCATCACTTTGTGACTTAACTTTTTCGCCTTAAGTCTATCATCGTCTTTTTCAACCCCCAGCAAAACTAGTATACCGTGTTTAATTTCGCCAACATTTTTGCCATCAACCTCTACCTTTGCAAATCTGACTCGTTGAATTAACCCAATCACGGCTGTTCGTCCAAAAATCTAGCCATCGCTTGGCTAGCCGAACATAACGCTTGAGTAATTAACTTTTCTCCTGAGCTATGACCTGACTTAGGTACTATAGTCAGCCGACTATTTGACCAATTTTGGTCTAAAGAATAGGCAGCCTCGACTTTACACACACTATCATAACGACCGTGTATGATACTGGCAGGTATATGTTGTATTTTTTTTATGTTGTGTAAAATATAGTTTTCAGGAATAAAACAATGATGTTTGATGTAATGACACTCTAAAATAGCCAAACTAATGGCTCGTTGTACATCTGAAACTAATTGGTTCTTGTCAAGCATACAGTGCAGGCGACTTATCCGAGCTTCCCATAAACACCATGCTTTGACCGCTGCCATTTTTTGTACTTTATTGTTGCTAGTGAATATTTGATAATATGCATCAGTTATTGAGACATCCATAGACCTGCTTTCGATTGGCTTCAAGAAGTCCTGATAATATTCTGGGAAAAGTTGTGCAGCACCACCTGAAGACTCTAAGTACCAAGTGTAATCTTGCTCTCGTGCTAGAAAGATTCCACGTAAAATGAGCCCTATAACACTTTTAGGCTGACGAATAGCAACTAATAAAGCCAACGTTGATCCCCAAGAACCGCCAAATAACACCCATTTTTCAATATTAAGATGTTTCTGGATCAACAACACATCGTCAACTAAGGCATGACTGTTATTACTCCCAAGCTCACCAAAAGGTATAGATTTACCACAACCTCTTTGATCAAAACCTATAATCCAATATTTATCAGGATCAAAAAAACGACGGTAATCTTTACCAATTCCAGCCCCTGGCCCACCATGCAAATACAAAACAGGGATGCCGCTAGAGTTACCTGCCTGTTCCAGATATAATGAATGCCCATTTGATACCGCTAACATTTCTGATAAGAACACTTGAATTTCGGGGAAAAGTTGAGTCATACGAATTTACATATCCCATTTGTTTATTTTTCAGTAATGCTTTAATTTACTACCTTAGTACATGAAAAGTTATTTTATTTTAATGGAGAGACAATATGTCAGGACAAGGTTCAGGTGGCAACGTATTAGCCGCTATATGTAGTTTTTTTATTCCTGGTTTGGGGCAACTCGTTCAAGGTAGAATTTTAGCAGCTGTTATTTTCTTCATTTTGACCAGCGTCAATTATTCACTTGCAGCGACTGGAATTTTATTTTTTATGGGTATCTTTGGTTTTATTTTCCATGTGTGGGCAATTATCGATGCCGCTCTGTACAGAGACTAAACATGAAAAACCTAATCTTAATAACGTTAGTTGTTTTATTAGCAGGCTGTCAAAGCGCTTATTATGCTGCATGGGAAAAGATGGGTGTTGAAAAACGTGATATTTTGGTTGACAGAGTAGAGGATGCTAAAGAATCTCAAGAAAATGCGCAGCAACAATTTAGCTCGGCATTGGATGAGTTTAGTCAGTTAATTAACTTTGACGGTGGAGAATTAAAAAGTATTTATGAGCAGCTTAAAGATCGATTTGAAGCCAGTGAAGATTCTGCAGCGTCAGTTACAGGTCAAATTGATAAGGTCGAAAGTGTTGCAGAGGCATTATTTGACGAGTGGGAAAAGGAACTTGAAAAATACACCAATAAGACACTCAAACGAGATAGCCAACGTAAACTAAAAGACACCCAACGACGATACAGATCGTTATTAAATGCAATGCGCAAAGCAGAAAGCAAAATGGATCCAGTACTATCGGCTTTGAGAGATAATGTGTTGTATCTAAAACACAACCTTAACGCCAGTGCTATAGGTGCATTGCAAAGCGAGTTTAATGGAGTCAAACAAGAGATAAATCAGTTGGTATCAGAGATGAACAGAGCAATCGCAGAGTCAAATAGCTTTATTTCTAGTATGAAAAGCCAGTAAGTTAACTGAATTTTGTATGCCAAAAGTCTACGATGATGAATTTATTTCGTCATCGGCTTTTGTAAAAATATCTTCTGCCCCATTGTGAAAGAAAATCTCTAGTACATGAGTCACTTCTGCTCCAATCAACACCACTATCCATGATAAATAAACCCAAACAAATAAAATAGGTATTACCGCCAACGCACCATAAATGAGTTGATATGACGGGAAACTAGTCACGTATATAGCAAATGCTTTTTTACTGGCTTCAAATAAAATTGCCGCCACTAATGCTCCAAATACCGCATTCTTTGGAGCTATTTTTTTATTAGGTACTAACATATAGATCAGAAAAAAGGCGCTAATAGAAGTAATAAATGGCAATGTTTTAAGCAACATAGTCGTCACTCCAGGCGTAAATTCTTCTGCGTAATTAGCCAAACCAATTAAGTAAGAACTCATAATGACACTCGAACCCATCAACAGTGGCCCCAGCGTCAACACCATCCAATAAATAGCAAAAGTAAAAATAAGTGGTCGTTCATTTTGAGACTGCCAAATGCTGTTTAAAGTTTTATCAATATTGGATATCAACATTAAAGCAACAATAACCAATGACAATATACCCACCGCTCCCATTCCTGAAGCATTACTAACAAACTCTGTCATATAGGTTTGTACCTGATCACCAGCAGTAGGCACAAAACTATTAAAAATCAACGTCTCTAAATCACCTCTTGCCTCTGCAAAAGCTGGAAACGCTGATAAAATAGTAAAAAACACCATAATAAAAGGGACCAATGACAGCAAGGACACATAAGCTAAATGGCCTGCTGATACGGTTATTTTATCTTGTTTACAATGAGCGACTAATAACAGTAAAAAACCTTTTACTGTTATTAATGTTTGTTGAAAAACCGGCATATGAAAAGAAGACAGCTGCATTGTGTAACCATTACCCAATATTCGAATTGATAGCCTTAGTCTGCTCTAACACCCAACATATGGCAAATGGCGTAACTGAGTTCACTGCGATTAAGTGTGTAAAAATGAAATTTTCTCACTCCCTCTTTAGCCAATACTTTGACCATATCCATGGCAATGTTAGCACCCATCAAATTACGTGTCGTTTGGTCGTCTTTATCTAAATCATCGTACATTTTATGTAACCACTGTGGTACATGTACGTTAGTGAAACTCGCAAAACGCTGTAAAGTTTGGTAATTGGTCACAGGTAATATTCCCGGTACAATATCTAAATCAATACCGGTTGCCGCAGCTCGATCCCTGAAACGTAAAAAAACTTCCGCATCAAAGAAAAACTGACTTATTGCCTCTGTAGCACCAGCGTCGGCTTTACGCTTTAGGTTGAGTAAATCAAATTGACTATTGGGCGCTTCTGGATGTTTCTCAGGATAGGCTGCAACTGCAATTTCGAAGTCTGCCACTTCTTTTAACAAAGCCACCAAATCAGAAGCATAGGACTGAGGTTTTTCTACACCGCAAGGTAAATCACCACGTAAAGCAACAATTTTTCTTATCCCATTTTTCCAATAATCCTTGGCTATTTCGATGAGCTCTTCACGTGTCGCATCTACACAGGTCAGGTGTGGTACTGCCTGAATACCCGTTTCAGTCTGAATGCGCTTTACCACATCATGAGTTCTGTCGCGCTCTCCACTATTTGCGCCATAAGTCACAGACATATACGAGGGTTTAAGGGGGGCCAAGCGTTCTACAGATTTCCACAACGTTTGTTCCATTAATTCTGTTCTAGGTGGAAAAAATTCAAACGATACGTCAATCCCTTTTAATTCTGATAATGATTGATTTAGCGCATCTATCCCCTGTGCATATGACACCATAGTTTACTCCAAGATATTTAGCCGTTTAGACGTCTAAATTAAGCTTTGAACGTAAAGCCGTCAAGATGTTTAGCAGTCTATCATTGACCTTTTGCTGGTAACGGTTAAAATTTAGGTGCATAAGAAAGATTGAAGATATAAAAATGGCAAATTTAACAAAATGGAACGGTGAGTATATTCACCCTTACGCTGAACACGGTAAAAAAAGTGAGATGGTCAAAAAAGTCACTGTATCTATCCCACTTAAAGTTTTAAAAGTACTCACTGACGAGCGCACTCGTCGACAAGTTAACAATTTGCGGCATGCAACTAATTCTGAATTACTGTGTGAAGCATTTTTGCATG
>CAZMDX010000700.1:0-5498 GCA_964564805.1 uncultured Pseudoalteromonas sp.
ATTCAAACAGGCGATTTGCTGATGGATAGCAAGCGTATGACAGTGAGTTGGAAAGGGCTGGGCATCGAATTGACAGTCACAGAATTTTGGATGTTGCATGCTGTTGCTAAGTTTTCGGGGCATGTCAAAAGCCGTCAACAGCTGATGCATGAATCTAAAATGGTAGTGGATGACACCACTATCACTTCTCATATCAAACGTATTCGTAAGAAATTTATTCAGGTGGATGATCAATTTGACTGTGTGGAAACTGTTTACGGTATGGGTTATAGATGGAAAAGTGCTTAAGCATGTTATCTCTTCTAGATTACGTGTTTTGGGTGTTAGGTAGATGAGCAAACTACGTTTTGGTCTGCGTCTTAAATTACTTTTTTTCTCTTCATTTTTATTGACTATACCTTGGTTGGGCTATCAATATGTGTGGGAGATGGAAACGTATCTGCGAATAGGTCAAGAACAAACTATGGTGGGAACGGCTCGTGCTGTAGCCACCGCTTTACATGAACGCCCCGCTTTGTTTGATAGTCAATCTGCCTATTTGACTGATGTTAAACCAGGTACTGATTTGTATGCCCATAAAATTGCTTACCCTATTCAATTGGATGGCAAGTTAGATGATTGGCAAGACTATCAACACTTATCCATTGCTTATGGCGAGCAAAATTTAATTGACTCAACCCAAGATTATCAATTAGACAGTCTGCACTTTACACATATGGTCGGACAGTACGACAGATTTTTGTATGCGATGTTTGATGTCACTGACAACGAGGTATTATTAAGGCCAACCAATAGTTTACGCATTGATAAAAACGATCATTTACAAATAGCTATGACCGACCAAAATGGTTTATTTCAGCGATACATCATTGCGCCAACCCAACCGGGTTGGGTAAATGCCTATTTGTTAAAAGATGACTTAGACTCATTACAACCGGAAAGGTTAGAAACCAAAATTCAAGGTCAATGGCGAAATACCGTAAGTGGTTATCAACTCGAATTACGTTTTCCTTTAGCGATGATGTCAAGCAAAATTGCTTTTGCAATTGTTGACGTTGATGATCCACAGACTAGATCTGTGGAACAGATCATGGGCACTGCTAATCCGTCTCAATTAGACTCATTAGGCACTGTGTTAGTACCTTCACCAGAAATAGAAAAAATACTCAAGGGGCTTCAGTACTCCAACGCTAGAGTATGGGTAGTAGATAAACACATGCGAGTGCTCGCACGTTCGGGAAATATTCAAAAGTCATCTGGAGTGCAGAGTCGTTCACTCAATCATTTGTTTGGCAATAATGATGAGCTAGACCATCAAAAAAGTGGCTGGGAATATATAGAAAAGAACTGGCTGTTACCACTTTATTATCAAATATTGACGAAGCCACCCGCAGATTTTGTGGATGACTTACGCGACGCATTCGCCTTACAAGGGCAAGATATAAGCCAAGCGTTGAATGGTACACCAAGCACATTGTGGCGTTTAAGCTCAGATAATAAGGCGGTGATCATGTCGGCGGCACATCCTATTTATATTGACGAAAAAGTAATGGGGGCCGTTGTAATAGAACAAACAACTAACGGCATTCGTACTCTTAGAAATAAAGCGCTTGAACAACAGTTTCATTATATTTTACTGGTTATTGTGGTCAGCACAATAGCATTATTTCTAATTGCTTCACGAATTTCTTGGCGCATTCGTAAACTTAGAAATGAAACCGAAAGTGCTATTGATCAACAAGGAAAAATTATTGGAGATATAATCCCTTCAACCGTCCGAGATGAAATAGGCGACTTGTCCCGCACTTTTGCTCATGTGCTAAGCAGACTCAGCCAATATAATACCTATTTAGAAAATATGGCTTCGCGCTTATCCCATGAGTTACGAACACCTGTGGCAATTGTTAATTCCTCCTTGGATATCTTGTTATTGGAACAACAAAACCCTGAGAGTAAACAATACGTCGATCGTGCTAAACAAGGTATTACTCGGTTAAGTAAAATACTCACAAATATGAGCGAAGCCACACGATTAGAGCAAGCAATTCAAAGCAGCGATCATGAGACATTTGATTTAGAGGAATTATTGAAAGGTTGCGTGGCTGGTTATCGTTTAGCTTATGCCAGTAGAACATTTGATGTGCAAGTGTCGGTGTCTAATTCGGCTTTTCATGGTTCACCCGAGCTATTCGCTCAGATGTTAGATAAAATCATAGCCAATGCAGTCGAGTTTAGTGGAGAAAATTCAGCCATTAATCTTCAAATGGTCAACAATGAACCAGATTATGTATTAACCATCGCCAACCAAGGTAGCTTGTTACCAAAAGATATGCAGCACCAATTACTTGATTCAATGGTATCAGTACGTAAGCAGCAAAATACCGAGCAGTCACATTTGGGCTTAGGTTTGTATATCGCTAAAATCATTGCACAATATCACCAAGGTGACATAAGAATAGATAATCTTAAGGACAATTCAGGAGTCGTCGTAACTTTAGTATTTAAGGGTTGAAGTGTAAAAAATTGAAAGCTTACTCTGTCTACTTATCAAAATTTTAGCCTTGTTTGTGTTTACGTGCCATTCCCCACCCTATGATACCAGCACCTATTATCGCGCCGATCCAAGCATAAGGTTCCGTTGCAGGTGAAAGTTGTTGGGCAAAAACGATCGTCATCATAGAAAAAATGCACAGTCCCCAACCAAATATTTCGACTTTACTTAAATATTTGGAGAGTGAAAAATTCGATTTTTTGGGTGTTTTTTGCATACCTAATCTCTATGGTTTTGTGACGAAATATAATGGCTTGATACAACGGCTTTGAAGGGTTAATACGATACCAGCTAAATCTAAAAAACCAAGGGTTTAGTCTCAGTATTCGTCACCTTTGATCGACACCGCAGATAATTTACCCAATAAACGATGAGTGTTTATTCACTGTATAATTCTGAGTGAATAAAAGGCGCCATAGCAAGTAAAATAGCTTGTCTGTATACGCCTTCTCTTGTGGCTAAACCATTGGTTAAAAGGCCAATTGCGCCTTGTTTTTGTTTAACGTTATCAGTATTAAAAAACTTGTCCATAACATCACCTAGTTCTTCGCCATCTTCGAGAGCTCGATATATAGCAGGTGGCAAAGGCAGGTTACAACTACGCCCAATAGATATTTTTTTTTGATCGGCGATAGCTACATATGCAAAAGTAGCGGGGCCATATTCAAATTGGTCGACGCCGCCTTCAATTGCCAAATAAAAGTCAGCTTGGGTTTGCTGTTGACAATATTTGATCCGGTTGATGGCGCCTAGTTGTGTTTCGTCAACTGACATAGGCTGATCTGCTACCTGCGAGGGTGCGTTTAAACCAATACATTCCACTTCTGTTAAAGAAAAAACCTCACATATTGCTGCTTTAGCTGCGTTAATTTTTACGGGGTTTTTTGAACCAATTACAATTTTTATCATGCTGTCCCTCTAAGGTTGTGAAAGGTCAATCTAGAAAATCACTATGTTAATGATGAGAAATGGTAACATTAACGGCTAAATTAAATATTAAAACACTACTCGATCACATCGATTTAGCACGATATAATGATTTTGATTGTTTAATAATAATAAGAGATACGAAGACCGTCATGAATAATGTGCCTCCAGAATCTTTGATCCGCACTTGGGTGTGGATGATGTCCGAAAACAACGATCCAGAATTGGCCAATAAAGGCCGAAAAAATTTAATCAGCGCTTTTGGTAGTCTACAAAAGGCGATTGAATATATTGAACAACAAGTTGACTCAGGTAATGAGCATTAAAGATTTTTTCTTTTGAAAATTCATCAGTTAAAAGGGCATATTCAATCCATCTATTTAGTCGAATACCCAGAACAATTATTGCTACTAGATGGTTGTTGTTATGCAGACGTCGGTATGCTGGAGCAATTTATTACTGGCGATTTAAATAGGCCTTTCTCTGATTTAAAGCTGATTGTTGTTACCCATATGCATCCAGATCACGCAGGGGCAGCGCACAAACTTCGTAAAATTACCGGTTGTAAAATTGCTAGTGCTAATATGCCGAGTCAATGGTATTCAGGTTTTAGTGGCAGGGTTACACACCTAATCGATATTGCATTAGCCACATGGGTGGCGAGTAGAATGCGCAAAGTTAGAAAAAACTTATGGTATTCGCCATATCTCAAAATTGATTATGCATTAATTGATCAAGATACTGTTCCTGGTTTTGATGATTGGTGCGTGTTGACGACGCAGGGCCATACCGATCGTGACTTATCAGTATTGCATCGACCTTCAAAACGAATCTATGTGGCAGATTTATTGGTCAAGGTAAAAGACCGTTTTATCCCGCCTATTCCAGTACATTACCCTGAACAATATCGCGCTTCAATCTTAAAAGTGCAGGCTTTGCAGCCTGCTTCTATCATGTTGGCACATGGTGGCGAAGTACAATTAGCCGAGCGAGACTTTGCGCACGTGTTAACTGTGGCACCCAGAAACCCCTTCACCGTTTGGACACCCGCTAAAAATAAATTAAAGCGTTTATTACTCAGAAAAAAAGGCTAAAAATAATTAGCAGTTTTTTTGTGGATCAAGTAATTGTGAATAGTCGTGACTGCAAGATGCAGTGTTTATAAAAAGTTAGAGTAGATTTATATCCTCATTGCTTTCATTTCTTTAACACAATAATCTACCGCTCTGACTGTTATAGCCATAAATGTAAGAGATGGGTTTTGCACCGCGGTTGAACAAAAGCTAGCACCATCGGTGACAAACAAATTGTCCACGTCATGACATTGATTGAAACTATTTAGCACAGAGTCTTTTGGATCACGTCCCATCCTCGCTGTGCCTACCTCATGAATTGCGATACCCGGGTTGCCTTTATCGACCGAATTATAACTCTCAATTTCTATAAGCCCTGCCTTGGTTAGCATATCGACTGCAGTTTGCTCGGCGTCTGCCATCATTAATTTTTCGTTCTCTGACCAAGTGCAGTCAATATGTATCAGCGGTATACCCCACTTATCAGTTTTAGTGGGGTGTAGGGCCATGTAATTATCGAAACGAGGTAACATTTCGCCTTGTGCGTTGAGGTCCATTCTCCACCTTCCTGGTTTGGTCAGCTTGGCTTTGTAGTCTGCGCCTATACCGGGTTGATGGGCATTGGCCGGCCAGTTTTCTCGATGGCTACCACCTGCTAACCCATAACCACGCACATAACCTTGCTTGTATAATGAAGGCTTGTACTGAAAATTAGGCACGAGGATACCCCCCGGTCGTCTACCTGAGTAATATTCATCCTCAAAACCTTCGACAGTGCCGATGGCCCCTGCGTTGAAATTGTGATCCATCAAATAATGGCCGAGTACTCCAGAGCTATTAGCAATACCATTTGGGAAAGACTTAGGTTTGGTATTGAGCATGATTTGTGCAGAACCCAACGTCGAGGCACATAAAAAAACCACTTTAGCAAAATATTCACGGGTACT
>CAZMDX010000701.1:0-3055 GCA_964564805.1 uncultured Pseudoalteromonas sp.
TTAAATAAATAAATTTAAATAATGAAAAAAACGGAAGAAAAAAACGGAAGAAAAAAAATTACTGCGAAGCAGATCGCACTGCATTTTTAGATTAATGTAAATTTAAGTACCAATTATTTTGCTATTTTACAAAAGCTGAAAAACATATTAAGTAGATGGAAAAACGTGAATTCTGTCCTTAAATACAAAGGGCAATGTTTATACATAAGAAGGTCGCCATACAAAAAAAATCTAAGGTTCTCAAAATACCCATCACGCCTGATGGCAACACTTTGCTGATAAATTATGCGCAGCAAACTTCCACAAGTAATCAATCGATAGGTTCACGAAACTTAACTTGGTTATAAAGCAGGAAATGCTTGCTCTACAGCCAAAGAGTTTGCTGAACATAACGCTGGTGATGGCGAGTAAAATATCGTAAAGATCAAGCTTATGACATTGCGTACAATAAAAAATAAAACGTCATCCACTTGCATATAGGCTTCCCCAAAAAAGCTTTTACCTTTATCAACCTTTTGCGCTAAATTTAGAAAAAAATAAAGAAGCCTATTCGAATAAAAGGTAACTTGTTTTGATAATAATAAGACTTTTGTAATGGCTAGAATAGATGCTGACAGTTGCACAGCAACGTTAGGCAGAGTTCCTTTTTATATAGTTGATGAATGTGGATAAATTTAGGATTTTATATCGGTGTAACAGTCATGATGAGTATAGATAAGAACTCAGCGTTGTTAGCAGATAAAATCATGAAATAAAGACAACTTGTGACCGGATTACTGAACATAAATTGGTTTAATGGAGGCTGACATGAATGGTTAATTTTGCCCTGCACTGGAGACAATAGTTAACTTGACTTAGTGTTAAAAGAAGGCTTACCTCATTTCAGTTAATATTCTTCTCGTGAAGATAATAAAAGTTGCGTATATTTGGCGCAAATTAAACCTGACCCGCTGCTAACCTAATACACGTTACATAATTTTATTCTATATGTAATCAAATAATGAAGTGCCTGTTACGCGAGAAAATGTTGCTTGCGCGGCTTGCAGAGCTGTTTCTTGACGACTCAACTCAGAAACAGCCTTTGCATAATCCACTTCTTGTATGTTCGCACGCGCTTTCTTGTTTGATATTTCCAAGTCTAAGTTTGATACAAATACAGAGTCAGTACTGTTTCTTCTAGCACCTATTTTCGAAATAGTATTGGCAACACTGGCCATTGAGTTATCCACTCCAGCTAACACATCGGCTAAACCACGCTCAAAATCACCATCGACTATATTTTTATTATTTAATACATTTACAAAATCATTCAATGTTTCAGCAATATTTTTTTTCTGTGGAGGGTCTAATTTGAAATTAACGGTGTCACCAGGAACGCCCGTAATGTTGATCTCTAAACCTTTATACAGAAATGCGCTACCACTTGAAAAATCTAAGGTATCCAACGTAGCACCTGAACCTACATTAGTTATTTGTGCCTGAGTAGACGATAAAATATTAATTTGAAACTCATTATTAACCGGTGCAATTGCATCATAATTTGTTTTATGGAATGCATCGAAAGCATTTTGAACCTGCACATTCAACATAACATCTGTTGCACCCACAGCCCCACTGATCGAAGGCGTTAATCGAGACAACACATTTTCAAATACTTCAAGGCCTGAATTATTCATCTGTTGGCTTATTGTGTCTGAAATTTGTATCTTATTCTCGCCCCCATCGCCCTCAAAACTGTACTTATTTCCTACTGCGCTAGGATTAAAATTAAATGCGGGAGAAGCAGACTGGTACCCAGCAAAAATATATTCTCCAGCTGAATTTTGACTATTCATCAGTTCAAATAATTGCTCTTTAATTTGACTAATTTCAATGCCAATCGCTTTTCTATCGTCTGCACCTACTATACCATTTGCTGACTGGAGCATTAATACCCGCGCTCGGTCCATGCTTGTATTGACACTTTTAAGCACCGTTTCTTCCTGCTCTAGGCTGTTAACCAGCAGGTTACTGTTCTTTTTGTATTGATTTATTTGTTCAATTTCTTCAGTCAACCTTATCACTTGCGCTGCACCTACAGGGTCATCTGATGGGCGTAACAATTTTTTACCTGATGACAACTGTTGTTGAATATCAGATAAACTAGATTGACTGTCTAATACAGATTGAATACTTCGGTCGTATAATTGTCCTGTGGATATGCGCATAATTTACCTAGTCTTTCGTCTACCGAGTAATACCAAGAATGGTATTAAACAAATCTTGTGCTGTAGCCAATAATCTTGCTGCTGCCGAATATGATTGCTGAAATTTAACCAAGTTAGCTGCTTCTTCATCTAAGCTTACGCCAGAAACTGATTCAAACCAGTCCTTTGATTGGGATTTAAGCGCATCGGTAGCTTGAAGGGATATATCCGCACTAGATGTTTCTTGACCAATATGACTGACTATATTTCCATAAGCTTCATGAAAACTAATGTTCTGACCTGCCCCCGAGTTGTTAACTTGCATAAGGTCCTGATTTTGTAAGTTTCCCAAGACCAATCCATTACGGTTATCGTTCAAGCCGTCGGTATTATAACCAATAGTAAAACTATCGCCGGCCTTAGGCACACCTTTTAAAGATAATTCGAAGCCAGGATAATCATCTAGCGCACTAAATGCTGCTGGCCAAGGAGGCCCTGCACCAGCAATTTCAGCTTGAGCTAATAAGTTATTTAAATCAGACGTACCAGACACAACTGTAATGATAGTTCCGGCACTGTCTAACACTTGATACTCATCACTGGCTGTAAATAAAATTTGAGCAGGAGAGCCCACACCTCCAACACCGGTGGGTGTATTACCAGGACCATGTATGCCGCCAACATTATCAAAACCAGACGCACGATTATTAGCAAAAGTATTGTCAATAAAAACGTTCGTAACAGAACTAGAAAACAACTGTGCATCGCCTAAGTTATTAATATTTGCATCTACACGTATGGGTGAGGCAAGGGCTAAATCCTCAGGCCTTGTCATGAACACTCCAATACGCTCAGCAGTATCTTTAGTA
>CAZMDX010000702.1:0-7594 GCA_964564805.1 uncultured Pseudoalteromonas sp.
GTTTGTCACTAATAGAACCGGCTATGTTGAAATAGTTGATTAAGCTAATCTTCAGTTTTTGTTCATGCTTTAAATTCTACACTGAGCACAACTTTAAAGAGGAATATAAGATGAAAAATACAAGTTTGTTAATGTTCAGTGGCTTATTTTTATCGAGTGTTACATGGGCCTCAGAATGGAGCACAGAAAATCAAAGTTGGAGTACCCAGTCAACTGAGAAACAATTTGAGCACAAAAGTGGGATGATTTACAAAGCATCTAAAGATGAACAAGCTAATACAATGTCAGTCATACCCAGCGCACAGTCAAAAACGGCGATTAGTACTAATAATAAAAAAGACGCACTGGCCAAAAGATTAACGGTTAGACCACAAGTGAAGGCCTTCAATCAAGAGTTTTGGATTTTTGATGCCTGGGTTGAATTTTATAGTGATACCGATAGAGACGGATATTTTAATCACTTTTCGGTTGAATTTGACGCCGATACTGAATATGCGGCAGCACAAGTGTATGCCAGGTTATATTTGGGTAAAGACGAAGTGTTTAAGGAATATCACAGCACCACACACTTCAGTATCTTTTCTGATAATAGCGATGATAGTTTTGTGGTGGAATCTGAATTATTAAACGGTTTTTCTTCTGCCGAGTACGAGGTACTTATTGAGCTGTATGATGCCTATAGTGATGAACTAGTGGCTGTTTATGACGGAAATAATGACGCAGATCTATATTTATTATCTCTTGAAAGTCAAGAGTACGAGACACCTCAAGTAATTGTTGTTCGTGAGCACGGCGGTAGTGTGAGTCTATGGGGACTGATGTTGATACCTTTGTTACTCATAACGCGTCAATACAAAATGTAGTTTGAATAAACTAGAGCTTTAAAAAGATGACTTTAGGGTTCTCGTATCTCAAGGTCATCTTAACTTTTTTTTGATGCGTCGGTATCGACCACTTCAGTGGTGACTTTTTGAACTAATTTGACTCGACCATGTTTAATTAAGGCATCTCTTAGTACGTACTCGATTTGTGCATTAGCGCTGCGCAGATCATCATCTGCCCAGCGTTGTATACCCGCCAACACATCAGGGTTTATTCTAAGGGGAAAAGCTTTTTTAGACATAGTGTTCCTAGTGACTCAAGCACAGTCTTTTTCTCTTAATCTTTAATTAACGTTAATATATGCTGCCGCTATTTATTATGGGTTGCACATTCTTATCGCCGCATAAAACAACCAATAAATTGCTCACCATCATAGCTTTACGTTCTTCATCAAGTTCTACGACACCTTGTGATTTTAGCCTATTCAATGCCATTTCGACCATGCCTACTGCCCCCTCAACAATTTTGCTACGGGCAGCAATAATTGCGGTCGCTTGTTGTCGCTGTAACATGGCACTAGCAATTTCTGGTGAGTAAGCCAAGTGACTGATTTTAGACTCATGTACAGTCAACCCAGCTTTACCTAGACGTTCTTGAATTTCTTGTTTTAAAATTTCAGAAATATGTTGCGGATGACTGCGAAGCGCAATATCAGCACTATCATCATCTTGTGGGTCGTAGCTATAGCTGCTGGCCATATTTCGAAGTGCGGACTCAGTCTGAATGGTGACGTAACTTTCATAATTATCCACTTCAAATATGGCTTCAGCTGAATCTGTAACAGACCACACCACAATAGTGGCAATTTCTATTGGGTTACCTAAATTATCATTAACCTTGATTTTGGCGGATTCGAAGTTACGGATCCGTAATGACACCGTTTTTCGCATAAAAAATGGGATCGTCCAACGTAAACCGTTACGTTTTTCAGTGCCCACATAACTACCAAACAAGGTCATCACTTTGGCTTGATTTGGTTGCACCATAAAGAAACCAGCCCAGCAAATAAGAACAACAATGGAGCAAAAAATACTTATAGGGATCAATATTTTGTTTGCCAGCATTATGCCAAAAATAACTTGTAGCAGAGGTAATGCAACAAAAAAAGCTAAGTACCCGTTAATTGAAAACCCTTTTTTCTCAGTAATCATAAAAACTCCTATTGACATCATTTTGGTATCACTATTATATCATCTAAATGATAGTGCTCTCTCATCAAAAAAGCAAATAGTTTGCTAAGGTATTCAATAATCTGAGGTTTTTTGAAAACATCAAAATATAGGTAACTCTTAACGGTTTACTAAGTAACGGTTTATCAAGTTTTGATAGCAGGGGCTATTTAAAAACTTGTCAGGTATTTTTACACATTAGAACCGTTATTTTTTTTGCAATTTTCTAATGTGTTGTTTTTAGTTAAGAATACTTTTTAGGTATAAATTTTGCATATGCCACGGCAAATAGTTCAAGTTAACCTGTTGAACAGCATGTATTCCATTTATTGTCATACGGATGTCACAGAAGTCTAAGAAAATCGCTCGTAGCAAAATTATAATTACTAAAAGTCGGCTCACCGACCCTTATACATTTTCAGGAGAAAACATGAAATTAAAATATTCAGTCGCGCTGGCGCTGTTTTGTGCATCATCTGCACAGGCAACCAGTGTATTTATCAATGAAATTCATTACGATAATGACGGTAGTGATTCTGCTGAATTGATCGAGGTAACAGCGCCTGCGGGAACTGACTTATCTGGAATGACAGTTGTTCTTTACAATGGTAGTTCAAGCCAATTAAAACCCTATAGCACTTTGAGTTTAAGCGGTATTGTTGGTGATGAAAGTAATGGATATGGATTTGTTACTGTCAATGGTCCTTCGTCCGGAATTCAAAATGGTTCGCCAGACGGACTAGCGTTAGTTGATGCAAATAACTTAGTGATTCAATTTCTAAGCTACGAAGGTAGCTTTACAGCCGCTGAAGGCCCGGCCGCTGGTATGTTAAGTGAAGATATTGGTGTACAAGAAAATAACTCTACTCCGCTTGGCTTTTCATTACAATTAGCAGGTGTTGATGGAAGTCAGTATGCCGATTTTACTTGGCAATCAGCCGCAGCTGCAACTTCAGGCACTGCCAATAATAACCAATCTTTTGTTGGCGGCGATGAACCAGGCACTGACTTTATCAGTGGTAGCGTTTGCACTAACTGCCCTGATGTTCCCAAGATAAGGGATAGTAGTCTTTTTGATGCTGAAAGTTATTATGAGGCAGCACAAATGGAGGTCGATTCAAATTCTTCCGTAGAAATAATAAAAACTGCCATAACTGACATCATTTCCACTGATCATAAAAACTTAACTTATGCTGACGTGTGGACGTCATTGACCTATACCGACGAAGACCCATCTGATACCAACAACGTAATTTTGTGGTACAGCAATCGTTCTCAAGCTAAATCAACTAACGGTAGCGGGGCAGCAAGTTCTAACCCTGACAATTGGAACCGGGAACATTCTTGGCCAAAAAGCCATGGGTTTTCAAGCTCCTCGTTAGAAGCCTATACCGACATCCATCATTTAAGACCAACAGATATTAGTATCAATAGTTCTCGCGGTAACTTAGATTTTGACAATAGCGACAGCCAACTTCCTGAAAGCACAATTAACCGTGTTGATGGTGATTCTTTTGAGCCAAGAGATGATGTTAAGGGCGACGTAGCACGTATGATGTTTTATATGGATACGCGTTATGAAGGTTCGGGTTCTGATTCGACTCCTGATTTACAGTTGGTTAACCGTGTAACGACTACAAGCGAAAGCAAATTGGGTTGGTTGTGTACTTTAGCCGCTTGGAACGTGGCTGATCCTGTAGATGCTTCTGAACAGTTACGTAATGATAGAATTTACGAGCTGCAAGGTAACAGAAACCCTTTCACTGATAACCCTAGCTGGGTAGAGATACTGTATCCTGCCAATGATTGTGATTCAGGTGGCGGTGATGATGATGACGATGGCGGAGGTGATGATCCAGCTACCACTTCTGGTACTGTTTTTATCTCTGAGTACATCGAAGGTAGCAGCTACAATAAAGCGCTCGAGTTGTATAACGCTACTGCTAACGATATCGACTTAGCTGCGGGTAATTTTGTACTTAATCGTTATTCAAATGGTGGTACAAGTCCAACAGCTATTACTTTGACAGGTATTATTCCGGCCAACGGCACTTATGTTGTTGCCAATGATCGGGCAAATACTGACATCTTAAATAAAGCTGACCAGATATCCGGCAGCCTTTCACATAATGGTGACGACGATTATGTTTTAACTGCAGACGGCACAGTACTTGACTCTTTTGGGCAGGTTGGTTTCGACCCTGGCAGCCGTTATGGAAGCGGCGAGTTTGAGACTGCTAACAATACACTAATCCGTAATCCAGATGTTTACTCAGGCGATACTGTTGTTGATGATGTGTTTGACCCATCAATCCAGTGGTCAGGTCTTGGCAACAACATTTCTGATGATTTAGGTCTACACACTATTACTGCGCAAGAAATATTCTTCTCTGAATATATTGAAGGAAGCGGCAGTAACAAGGCGATTGAAATATACAATCCCAGTGGTACCGACCTTGACCTAACTGCGGGTAATTACAGTGTTGAACTTTACTCAAATGGTAGAGCATTGGCAGATGGTCCAACAAACTCGTTAAGCTTGACGGGCACTATAGCTGGCGGTGATGTGTACGTTATAGCCAACTCTTCGGCAGATTCAGCTATTTTGGCTGAGGCTGATATTACCTCTGGTGTTACCTTTTTTAATGGGGATGATGCATTAGTACTTCTGAAAGATGGTGAGCCTATCGACTCAATTGGTCGAGTTGGTGAAGATCCTGGTAGTGCATGGACCGGTAATAGTGTGTCTACGAAAGATAATACAATTGTTAGAAAAGCGAACATCACATCAGGTGACCCAGTGCTTGACGATGTATTCGATCCTTCACAAGAATGGGACGGATACCCAAAGAATACTTTTGATAATCTTGGAAGTCATAATGGCGGTGGAGACGGCGACGAACCAGGCGTTTGTTGCGACGAAACCACGTTTATCCATGCCGTTCAAGGAAGTGGCGCTGAATCTCCATTAGTAGGTGAAACGGTCCTAATTAAAGGTGTTGTGATTGCCTCATTGTCAGATATAAGTGGGTTCTTTGTACAAGAAGAAGATGCGGATGTAGATGGGGACCCTTCAACCTCGGAAGGTATGTTTGTTTCCTACAATGGTGAATTGCCAGCTGTTGGAAGCCTTGTGAGTGTAATTGGTGATGTATCAGAGTTTTTTGCTCGTACACAGTTAACTACGACTGAAGCTCCTGAAGTTATTAGTACTGAAAACGCTTTGCCAATGGAGTCTGCTCTATCCTTACCTTTTGCAGATGCAGCACAAGCTGAATCTTTAGAAGGTATGTTAGTGTTTACCGCACAGGCTTTAGTTGTTACTGACAACTATACGTTAGGTCGTTTTGGTCAAGTAACATTATCAACCGAACGCTTGTTCGTGCCTACTAATGTATTTGCCCCTGGTTCAGATGAGGCGATTGCATTAGAAGCTTCTAATGCATTAAATCGTATATTGTTGGATGATGGCAATAGTAATCAAAACCCTGAAGCCGTGATATTCCCAACTGGCGGATTATCTGCTGCAAACACGTTACGTTCTGGCGATACGGTATCTTTACTCACCGGCGTAATGGACTTCAGCTTTGGAGACTATCGAGTTATTCCAACTGAAGATCCAACATTTGCAATCACTAACCCACGTACTGCAGAGCCCGATTTGGACTTAGGTAATTTGAAAGTAGCTAGTTTAAATGTGCTGAATTACTTCACGACCTTAAACCCTGATAACCTTCGCAGAGGCCCACGTGGTGCTAATACACCTGTAGAGTTTGAACGTCAAAAAGCTAAAACAGTGGCTGCAATTGTTGCAATGGATGCCGATATTGTTGGTTTGATGGAAATCGAAAATAACGGATTTTCTGAAGGCTCAGCGATTGATGATTTGGTTTCAGCAATCAACTCTACAATGGGCGCAGGTACATACTCCATTGTTGATGCTGGTGGACCTGTTGGAACTGATGCGATTACTGTTGCATTAATTTACAAATCTTCAATAGTGTTCCCAAGCGATGGTGTGAAAATTCTTGATAGTAGTAATTCTATTAAGGATAGCGATGGTGTTGCATTGTTTAACGACAGAAAAAATCGCCCGTCAGTCATTCAAAAATTTGTTTTGCTTAAAAACGGTGAGGAGCTCGTCATCAGTGTTAATCATCTAAAGTCCAAAGGTTCTGGCTGTGGTGCGGGTGACGATAGTACCAACGGTCAAGGTAACTGTAACTTAACTCGTACACGAGCAGCACAAGCACTGGTTGCTTTCTTAAACGAGCAATATGCAGATGCGCCTACTTTGATTATTGGTGATTTGAACGCCTACGCAAAAGAAGATCCTATCAGCGCCATCCTCGAGTCAGGTTATACGGATTTGGCTAATGCTTTTGGTGGCGACAAAGCTTACTCATACTCGTTTAAAGGCCGAGCTGGTTACTTAGATCACGCCTTAGCCAATGCCAGCGCTTTGGATAAAGTGGTTGATACAACTGAATGGCATATCAACTCGGATGAGCCCATTGTCCTTGATTACAATGTTGAGTCTAAAAGTGAGTCACAGATTGCTAACTATTATGCACCTGACGCTTACCGTATGTCTGACCATGATCCCGTTGTGATTGCGTTGCAGCTCGACGCAGCGATATTAAAAGGCGATTGGGATACAGACGGTGACGTCGATATAGACGACATTCGTGGGTTTATGCGTGCTATAAGGAGTAGACAAGAAGTTAGCATTGCGTTTGACCTTAACGATGATGGTGTGCTGAATTATAGTGATGTGCGTGCTATGAGTCGCATATGTACGCTTAGACGATGTGCTCGATAAGTAGCATCAGAAAATAAAAAAAGGTGGTTGTTATTGGCCCTGTCGAAAGATACGGCCGGTAATTTCACCAGATTAAAAAGGCGGTTGATATCACTATCAACCGCCTTTTTAATATCTGAAAGCTAGAAGCTCAAGGACTACTGATAATCAAATTCATTATCAGTCATTACCATCATGTCATCAGCACCACTAGAAAAATTAGCTTTAAGCGCATCTTTCCTTGGCAACAATCTTTTTAAGTAAAACTCACAAGTATGCTTCTTACCTAATTTGATACTAGGAATATCTGAATGTTCTGCTGTATCGGCCATACTCAACCAAATCACACCTAACAAACAATAAGCGCTATAGTTCATAAAGTCGTAAGCAGCACCTGCTAAATCAACCGTATTTTGTTGTTTTAGCTCTATTGCGATGGTGAACCATTCGGTGAGAAGTGCAAATGCCTGTGTTTGCATATCTGCATTGGTCATCTGTTCTATTTTACTGCTAAACACATCAAAGGTATCTTCCAGCATAGTGCCTTTGTCTCGAGCTAGCTTTCTAGATATTAGGTCAAGGGCTTGAATGCCATTAGTCCCCTCATATAATTGGGCAATTCTAGCATCGCGAACTAATTGTTCCATTCCCCATTCACGAATATAGCCATGGCCACCATAGACTTGTATACCTAGATTACTCATCTCGGTACCCATATCTGTCATAAAGCCTTTAACAATGG
>CAZMDX010000703.1:0-2043 GCA_964564805.1 uncultured Pseudoalteromonas sp.
CAACACGTGTGATGGTCTGTGTTGCAGCCAAGGATTCAATTGCGATAGAGGCCAGATTTAGATCACTAGAGTCAGTTGGGAAACCTGCATTAGCAAGTGCATCACAAGCACCAGCAAAGTAATCGGACGCAACAAAATTAGCATCACCTGCACCACACAAGAAAGCGTAATAGTCGTTAAAATCAGCGTCATACACTAAGCCAGGATCAGCAGCAGAGTTAGGGGCTACATGACCTGCACCAAAATCAAATGGGTCAGCTGCAGTGCTGCCATCTTCCTTGGTAACACCTGCTTGGTATGCAGAAGTCATCAATGCAGATTTAACTGCTGCAGGTGAAAAGGTAGGCTGGGCTTCAATAATCAAAGCAGCCATACCCGCAATATGTGGTGAAGACATAGACGTACCGCTTAGGAAAGCATAACTTTCACCGGTAGTGCCGCTGTCAATATTAGAACCAGTGGTACCAGCCAAAATCTGTACACCAGGTGCGGTAATGTCAGGCTTAAGAATGTCGGCTGTGGCTAAACTTTCACCCCGTGACGAGAAATTCGCCATTTGGTTACCAATTTGAATCGATGAGTCAGAAATACCGTCGTTAGTAAAATTAACGGTCACTACACTTGCATCAACAATCGGAGCAAGACGAACGCCATCATCAAGTGAAATCATCACACCAGGTATTGTGATCCCATCAGAAGAGCCGCCCATAGCGATGGGTGCGCCAGTTGAATAAACAACAACACCCACTGCACCCGCTTCTTGTGCGAAAAGAATTTTTTCAGAAAAAGCACATGCACCACGAGAAATAAATGCGATATTTCCTGCAATTTCTTCAGCGTTCTGAATCGGATTGTTACCGTTACCATCTGCACACATCAACACTGGATCAGTATTGACTAGTTCACCTGTTAAACCTTCAGCAGGAATGGCAGTTGTAATAGCACCTGGTAACGAAAATACATCTTCGCTAAGCTCATCATATGAAACTTCAAGCACACTACCTACTAATGCAGCTTCGCCATCATAAGTAGAGGCACCAACAGTCGTTACCCAAGGCACATTATGTGCAACTGTTTGCTCACCAGGACCTGAGTTACCGGCAGACAGGGCATTAAATACACCACCACGTGAAGCATTGAAAAATGCCACGTGAACTGGGTCAGTCATAGCTGTGCGGCTACCACTGATTGAGAAGTTAATAACATCCACACCGTCTGCTACTGCAGCATCGATAGCAGCAACTGAATCCGTTGTGGCACAACCACCTTCACCACCATCCCAACACACTTTATAGGCAGCAACACGGGCGCGAGGAGCGATACCCGATATTGTACCAACATCAACACCTTGCAACGTAGCAGTGACACCTTCATTACCACCGGCGGTAGTGAGTGTATGTGTACCATGGCCATCTGCATCACGAGGAGAATCAAATTCACCAGGCAGTGTTTCGCCAAATCCTTCTTTAAAATAGCGTGCGCCAATTAACTTGTTGTTACACGAGAAAGTCTCATCAGTACCTGCATCACATATACCCGTCCAATCAGGGCGTGTATTGACGATAGGTGCAAACGTATTTCCAGGCATATCATCGCGGATACTGGGGTTTTCAGGCCAAATACCTGAGTCGACAACACCAATGATGACGTCTTCGCCTTTGGTGCCAAGTGTGTGTAATCCGCCGGGTGTCGTTAAACCTAAAAACGCCGGAGTGTTAGCTGTGTCCATTTGTAATAATTCATCAGGCCAAACGTTTAACACGTCTGGATTGTTTTTTAACTTAGCAACCTGACTGGTTGATAATGTTGCAGCAAAACCATTAAATGAATGTTCATAAGTATAAACAGCATTGTTTACGCCAACGCTTTGCATTACTTGATTTTGATTATTGACCAACGTTTGACGATAAGCCACAGACGCTGCAGAATTTGCATCGTATTTTATGTTGTTGAGAATGCCATCTAATCTATCTGGAATGCTGTTGTTATCATTGCGATTGGCAGCAGGCGCGCCTTTTAGTTGCACAATATATTGAGTTTTAG
>CAZMDX010000704.1:0-3590 GCA_964564805.1 uncultured Pseudoalteromonas sp.
TTATGAAACATTTTTTTTATGTCTCACATATGACTTTGTTTGTTCTTATATCTTTCCTTAATAAAATGGTTAACATAATAATTAATTATTTATTTTTACAGAGCTCATATGGAATTCGCATTTATTGTTGTTGCATTCGTGTGTGGTTTAGGTCTGAAATTAATCGGATTGCCTCCACTAATAGGTTATTTAGTCGCTGGATTTGCTTTAAACACTCTCGGTTTTCATTCAACAGACGCACTGCAAACGATGGCTAATTTAGGCATAACATTGATGTTATTTACTATTGGTTTAAAACTTAACATACGTGATTTATATAAAAAAGAAGTCTGGTTAGGCAGCATTATCCACTCAGTCTTGTGGGTAACGCTGATCAATTTTCTTTTATTTGCCGTTTCTTGGCTTGGTTTAGGTGCTTTTACTAATTTAGACTGGTCGACACAAGCCCTTATTGCCTTTTCTTTAAGTTTTAGTAGTACGGTATGTATTGTTAAAATTCTTGAAGAAAGTGGTGAAATTAAAACAAGGCATGGAAAGTTAGCCATTGGCATATTGATCATGCAGGATATTGTAGCGGTACTTTTTTTAGTCATAGCGACGGGGAAAACACCGTCCATATGGGCGGTGTTATTATTACTTTTATTTGTCGTAAAACCTTTATGGACAAAAATCTTAGAGCGCGTAGGTCATGGTGAATTGTTAATATTATCAGGGTTTCTATTTTCCCTGGGAGGATATGAGCTGTTTGAAGCAGTTGGCATCAAAGGCGACTTAGGTGCCTTAGTTGTCGGGATGTTTATCGCAACACATGTTAAGTCTGCAGAAATGTCCAAAGCACTTATGAACTTTAAAGACCTTTTTCTTATAGGTTTTTTCCTGACTATTGGATTTAGTGCGCTTCCTACCCTAGAATTAACGTTTACTGCAATGCTGCTTTGTTTATTTATACCAATCAAATTTGTGTTGTTCTTTGCGTTGTTTACTCTACTAAAACTAAGGGCACGTACCAGCTATCTTGCCAGCTTAGTATTATCAAATTATAGTGAATTTGGACTTATTGTAATCGCATTAGCAGTCAGTCTTGGGTGGTTAAGTTCTGACTGGTTAGTTGTCTTGGCAATAACCGTTTCTTTCTCGTTTGTTTTAACAGGTTTAGTTTACAAAACATCTCATAATCAATACACAAAATTTAAAAACCAACTTAAATCGTTCGAAAGCCAGCACCGATTACCCGTTGATGTCTACGTTCAACCATTAGGCGCCGAGATTATTGTGATTGGTTTGGGAAGAGTGGGCAAAGGCGCTTATATGTCGTTGAACAGTGTAGTAGGAAAAAAAGTATGGGGAATGGATGCAGATCCTACTCGTATTATGCGGCTTAAAAAAGTAGGTTATCAAGCCATAGTTGGAGACGGTGAAGACGTTGATTTATGGGAAAATATGGATCTAACCAAAATTCAATTAATTTTACTTGCGTTACCATCCATAGACGACATTTGTAATATTACTGAGCAATTACAACATGCAAATTATACAGGTAAAATAGCTTCAATAGCTCGATATGAGGATGAAATACAACTTCTTATTGATGCTGGTTCAGACAAGGTATTTAATTTTTTCACCGAAGCCGGAACAGGTTTTGCTGAAGAGAGTTTGCAGCTTCTACCACAACACGCCAAGTCTTAATGAATATTAGAATGATAATTATTATCATTCTGTATCACCTTGTTTTATAACGTTATTTAGCAGAAAACTGTGGTTTTCCAAAGTACTTAATACTATAATTAAAATTATTAGTTATAACGCAAGGACTTCATATAATGAAAGGCGATAAACAAGTATTAGTGGTATTGAACGAAATACTCACTTTCGAACTCACTTCAATTAATCAATATTTTTTGCATGCGCGTATGTTCAAAAATTGGGGATTAGAGAAACTGAATTGCGCAGCATACAAAAAATCTATCAAAGACATGAAGCAAGCCGATCAAATTATAGAACGTATATTGTTTTTAGAAGGTTTACCTAACTTACAGATGTTGGGTAAATTAATGATAGGTGAAGAAACAGCTGAAATGTTGGATTGCGACATGGCCTTTCAAAATTCGCAAATACCTTTGTTAAGAAGAGCCATTAGTTTATGCGAAGATTTACAGGATTTTGTATCTCGTGACTTGATTGGGTCTATTTTGAGCTATGAAGAGGACCACATAGACTGGATTGAAACCCAACAATATCAAATTAAACATTTAGGTTTAGAAAACTTTTTACAAAGTCAAGTTGAGGAGGATTAACATGCAAGGCAAAAAAATTATAATCGATAAACTAAATGCCCTACTCGCTTTTGAGTTGGCTGCTATGGATCAATATTTTATTCATTCTCAAATGTATCAAGATTGGGGCTTTTCTAAATTATATGAACGCATTGCCCATGAGTTTGATGATGAAAAAGGACATGCTACAAAATTAATTGAACGTATGTTATTTTTAGAGGGCACGCCTAATATGGTCGACCGTGACGGTATAGTAATAGGAACCGATGTCCCTTCTATGCTTGAAAGTGATTTACGTGTTGAATACGCTGTTGCACAAGCACTGAAAGACACGATTTGCATATGTGAGACCGAACAGGACTATGTTACCAGAGACATGTTAATGATTTTATTGGATGACACTGAGATGGATCATGCGCATTGGCTGGAACAGCAGTTAGGACTAGTTAAACGTTTAGGTTTGTCTAATTATTTACAATCTCAAATGTAAACATCCCATTATATTCAAAAAGGCTGAATAAACTTTTTATTCAGCCTTTTTTGTTTCTATTTGTAGAAAAGTTAAAAAACCAAGATTGTTCTAAACCAAAATCAGTTGAAGTTTGGACGATCATTTGCCATCTCATAGCCGGTTCGCTGCAAGAGCCTAAAAATAGACGAGCGTTGTAAACCTTTTTGGTATTTTGTTCGTAAATACTTTCTACGATAACTGCATTTTTTCCCATATACATATTGATGCCTTGCACCCACATTTCTTTTATTGTTGTGTTGTTGGGGAGTGTTAGTGAAAGTAGTATTTCTTCCTCCACCTCAATCTCTTTCAAAAATTGGATAGTGAGCTGTTGGCCATTATCAAACACAACACATTTTTGCGTTAGATCAATGTTGCACTGTTTTGTTGATTTTATATCTTGGGGATTTGTATAGGTTAAAAATATACCAAATGCTACTGCACACACCAGCAAAGGAAGAAATATTCTAGCAAAAAAAGTTGATTTCAAAATTATGCTACGGTTGGACCAAATTGGTATTATTGTGATTAAAATCATGATAATTGACAAGTAGGTTTTATCTTTTTTTTTGAATAAAAGAACCTTAAAATACTTACCAAAGTATTGTATATTAGTCTTAATATCAGTTGCTTAGCAAAAAGTATAAAAACATCACTAAGTTGTTTTTTATTTGTAAGAAGGCTGTAAATTTATCGTTAACAAGAGTGGAAGAGTCATTAATGAGTGATGCTATTCAAGTACATCCCGAATACAATTATAAAGTAGTTCGGCAATTTGCGGTGATGACCGTAGTATGGGGAATCAT
>CAZMDX010000705.1:0-7184 GCA_964564805.1 uncultured Pseudoalteromonas sp.
GCAACTTCCGGTATTGGTTTGGCAGCTGCAAAACAATTAGCTGAGCTTGGTGTAAAGTTAACATTGATAGTGCGTGATAAAAACAAAGCTCAACAAATCGTACGTGAACTAATGGAACAAACTGGTAATACTCGAATCGACATAGAGCTGGCCGATATGTCGCTGATGAAAGATGTGCATGCATTGGCAAATCGTCTACTCAAAGCAGGTAAACCGGTTGATATGTTAATTAATAATGCTGGCGCTTTGTTTAATCCTCGTAAACAGACTATCGAGGGTTTAGAACACAGCTTTGCATTGCTACTACTTGGGCCTTATATCCTTACCGAACGACTGCATCCATTACTGGTAAAATCTAAGTCAGCAAGAGTAGTAAACGTACTTTCAGGGGGAATGTACTCACAAAAGATCCAGGTCAATGACTTACAAAGCCAACACGGTAAATACTCAGGATCTGCTACTTATGCAAGAGCAAAACGTGGCTTAATGATTTTGACCGAAGTATGGGCTAAACGCTGGCAAATTGACAATATAAGCGTCAACGCTATGCATCCTGGCTGGGTAGACACGCCTGGGGTTGTTAATGCCCTACCAGAATTTTATCGAGTGACTAAGTGTTTACTGCGTTCACCTGAGCAAGGTGCGGACACTATTACTTGGTTAGCCGCGGCTAAAGAAGCGGGTAAAGTGTCTGGTAAGTTTTGGCTAGATCGAGAGCAGCATCCTAGTCATCTTTCAAAACGTACTGTTGAAAACTCCGCTCAGAGAGAGCAGTTGCTAATGGAGCTGGAAGAATTAGAAAAAACAACTGCGTCGATTAAACCCAAGCGACAACAAAAAGCCACGAGTTAACAAGTTTCTGAGTTAACTCAGTCGTACTAGCTACCACTAAGATCAATACAATAATAATATTCAAGCCAGACAAACCTTTGTTCAGTAATCTATACAAGACCAATTGATACTACTACTGAATTAAATATTTAATTAGACTACGGTGGGTGTCCTGATAATCCTCTGATAATCTCTCCACTACTTTGCCCTAATTTAATTTCTTGTAGACCTGGCCCGCGACCAATCTCAATTGCAGCTCTACCTAGCAGGTCGGGTAAAGCAAATGTAGAACGTCCATCACCGCCGTAAGTGCTGCCCAATATAGAAAATAAGGCACTATTTTGTGATATCGACGTTAATCGGCCATCTGTTTTGGCCCAAATACGTATCTCAAAATTACCGCCAAATACGCACATTTAACCTAAATAAGAATCTGTTCCACAAGCCATAGCTTTACTTGGAATAACTAGACTGGCTGCCAATGCACTGACTATAACTGCGCTTTTAACTAACTTGTATGTTTTCATCGTTATCTTTCCTAATTATCGTTGATAGTCATGATTAAAAAATAAAGGCAGGAAAACCTGCCGCTAGATTAGGCTCGAGTACGTCTTGCTACCAAGCAAATTAAACCCATCAATAATAGAATTGGAGTAGATGGAGCAGTTACATCTATTGGATTTATAGGGGGAGTGGGAGGTGAAGAGCCTGAGACATCCGATATGTAAATAAACGAGTTGTTAATTGCACTCATATTACCGGTTGCATCAAATACCCCGCCTTCTAATATAACTTCGCCTGTAAAATTGGCACTTTCGCCAGCTTAGAGCAGAATATCAAAACTAAACAGGCCGGTATCGGTTTTGTAATGTTGCCAGCACTGGCCATTATGGGTCTACCGTTTCTTTCCGGCGGCTTTGCTAAAATACTTTTGAAGTCTACTTGGCAGGACTATGCAATGCTCTCTACTCTATTATCCATCAGCGCAATTGGCAGTACTCTGCTGATGTTGAAGATACTATATTTAGCTCACCAAACTGCACTAACGTGTGAGCTACCCAGTGTTAAACACAAAAAACTAGCGATACCTATTGTTACTACGTTAGCCGTGATGCTTGCACTGCCGTTCATATTTCATGACATACCGGGCAAAGCACTACCCAGTTGGCCAAATATTATTGCTCTGACTTGGCCAATTTTACTCGGTCTATTAGCTTGGATGCTGTTGCGAAAAATTAACGCAAAAAATGACAAACTCGACCGATTTATCCAATTTAGTGACCACTGCAAAGTATTCTTTCAAAGTCAGGGGCAGTCAGCAAAGTCGTTTTTCACCAAAATAACTGAGTACAACGATATAAATATATGGCCCAACAAGGATGGGACGGCAGTCACATGGCGAAATAAACTACTGAGCTGGCACATTAATCAGCCAATAGTCATGGTGGGATTAGCGATGATACTTGCAGCTACCTTATATTGGGGCTGATAAAGAACAAACCTTAATACGATTTTACACCTATTAATAAAACCGTACTAAATACCCTAATTGATATTTGATGATTAACCTTTAATTTTTGTTTTTTGACAGATTATTTAAACTAGGCAATGTCCATCTGCCGGAAGTAAACTTCGTTCTAAGACGATACAAACCAACGTCATAAATTACGCATTAGAACTCAATCAAAACGAAAGGCTAATTTAAAAAACTAAAGTTAACTCATCAAAAAAATAAAATAGTTATTACAAATCAAACCACCCTTTCAACACTGCATATACCTTTGCGTCGCTTAGCAGCTCCATATGATTGATATTAGTGCCTATCCATCGATGATTATCAGGAATACATAAACTAAATTTTGGGTCTTGATGCTCACCCAATGCACTTTGAATTCTTACCAGTCCATCGCCTAAGGGGTAATTGATACTATCTTTAGCGCTGCTTGCTACTGCAAAACACTGAACAGTATGCGGTAAAGGTAAAGGCAAACGTTGGTCACCACTAAACTCAAAACGTTCGGTAGTATGCCAATCTGATTCTTGCACATTGCCATAACGTAAATCAGTGATACCAGAGCTGCGCACCTTAACTAAACGTGCAAATGGTACGGTGTATGAATGCGCACCTAAAATTAAATCAATCCAATTACCCGCTTTTTCAAGCGCTGCCCCGTGATGCGGCGTTCCTAAAAATACTAATTTTTTGAGCATTTCAGGCCACTTGTGACCGCTATTTTCTGCTACATGGAAAGCACTACGAGAAACCAGTCCACCCATGCTGTGAGCTAATATATTAATATCTAGCTTCTTATCTGTTAGATCAACTAAGGATTGTAATAAACCCGCAAACTGTTTTCCGTTCTCAGAAATATGTAGCCCAGAATTATAATGCAAGTAGATGGCCCCAAAACCCAACTCTTTTGCTAACTCAGCACCATGATTATGGCCTTCACGGCACCACTGCAAGTCATTCATACACAAACCATGTAGCATGATAAGTAGTTTACCTTCACTTCGGTTGATGACGTCTAACAACTGTTCATTATTAAGACTGTGCCCATCTCTTCTAAAATGCATGGGAATAGCCAATGAATTATCACTGGCAAGTAAATAATCACCCAACACTCCGTTTAATGCAGCCAGCAGAGATTGGGTTGATGTTGAGTCGGGTTGAGAGGCTAAGGTTTTGCTTATCGCTGCCAGAGGTGCATCAATACTCTTACCCACCAACGCTGTCACATTTCGAATGTTGCGATACACCAATCCACTTATACCTGAAAGCCGTTCTTTTTCAGTTGTAGATTTTAATGCTGAAAGTGGACTGACACGTTTATGCATTGATTCAACAATATCGGTAATAGCTAATAATGCATCAATAGTTAAGCGTCCCACACCTTGTGTTTTAGAATGAGAAGTTTTCGTAGAGGACCCCTGACTTTTATCTTTGGAACTAGCGTTCATAGATATCTATTTAAATGCGCATTAAGATTTTCACCTTAACAAATATTGATTATTTATACTAATTAGTGACTAAAATCTGGAAAATTAAAGCCCCACACCCTTATCGATTATTGATATTTAAATAAAATACACAAAGTAACAGTTGAAAAAACAAACTAAAGGGCGTTTTTTATGTTTCGATTACTAGGTTAAACAATTGATATTTAGAGAGCTCTTTGAATTTTAGTGAAACCAAATACCCATCTGTTACAGGCTCATTTGTCTCAGTATGATGACCTCATTTTCTAATTAATGATATATATCAAATAATTTCATAAATTGATTATCGTTCATCTTCAGGTGATGAGTCGTACTCTCATTTCGAGGACCTCTTTTGGTTGGTTTTTAAACCCTAGAAAATTCTTTGCCGCCAATCATTGCAATCGTAACGATGCTGCAAGTCACTTTTTTAATAAATCTAGCATGAGCCTTTTTAAAGTCTTTAAAGCATGAAGACTCACGGATCATTAACTTATTCGAAGTAGCCTACGTCTGACAATACTAATAATTGTGAAGGATTATACAAACGTGCAAGTCTGTCTACTCTAGGCTTAGAAACTTATCAAAACTCGACGGATATGAAGTCTAGTTAATGAATCCAGTCTTGAAAGAGACAATGTGTGCAGATCTCACTGAATCTCTCATTCAAGAGCTATCAGCAATTGTCTCTTAATTGTTGTTAAAGATTTTTTCTTTTTATCCTTCGAAAAAATAGTGAAAAAGTAGCATCGAAGACGACCTACAAACTAGTATTCAGAGCTATGAAATGTCTTGATTTGTAGCTGCAAATTATTTGTGGTTATTTCAATAAAACAAACTCTATCGAGTACAGGCATGGTTGCAGTTCCGATGTACCCGTTGTCTTTGGCTGGCTTTATGATGAGCACTGATCCAGAATTAGTATTACCTCTAATTTTTATATTGGTTTCTTCGTGCGTGCCCTTTTGACCAAGAACAGTAATGACGTTACTACAAAATAGTCGCAGGTTGTGAAACCAAGCGGTTACCCATATTTTTCAACGTTGTCAGTTGCCATTACAACTCTGTGAGTAAATCATTGATTACATCGGAAAAAATATTAATTTAGGAGTTTTTTTGTAATTAAATCTAAATCATAACTGTAGTGTGGTGAACCAAAGAATTAGGACACTTAAATGTACTTTGATACAAATATTGGCGTTATTCGTAAAAGGATGCCCCGATATTAATAGCTTACTCAATGCAGGTTCTAATAAAATAATCAGTATTTAAAAAGGTGTTGTACAAAAATTTCGAGAGACTCTGACATCGTTAAACTTTACAGGTAGTGAGTCTCAGTTGTAAACGTTAAAAGAGTCGCATTCATTTCCATGAATCATCCGTTTTCCAATTAGATATCCATTCAGGGATTTTATTGGCAGGCATAGGTCTAGCAATTCCATAACCTTGAGCCAACTCACAACCCAGCTTTAATAAAGCTTCACCATGAGCGATAGTTTCCACTCCTTCAGCAATCACTTCACACTCAAATGCTTGAGCTAGTCCAATGACCCCTTTGACAATGGCTAAATCATCAGCATCTTCTAACATATCACGCACAAATGTTTGATCGATTTTAATCAATTGTGCTGGTAAGCGTCTTAGATGAGTGAGTGATGAATATCCTGTACCAAAATCATCTAGAGCAAAACGGACACCTAGTTTATGGCATTCATTCATGGTGGCAGATACCTGAATGATGTCATGTAAGGCACTGGTTTCTAGTATTTCTAATTCTAATAAGGGTGGGCTTACTTCAGGATAAGTGGCTAACAATGCTTTCAGGCGAATTACGAAATCATCTTGTTGTAATTGATAGGCACTGATGTTTACACTGATAGGAAGATTGATCCCTATATTTTGCCAATCACTTATTTGATTCAATGCAGTATCTATGACCCATTCACCCATTTCCAGACTGACAGGTTGGCCTTCCATCGCAGGTAAAAACTCCAAAGAAGGGATCAGACCACTTTCAGGATGCTGCCAGCGGATCAAAGCTTCTGTCCCTATCACTGCGCCAGTGCGCATATTGACTTTTGGTTGGTAGTGCAGTAAAAACTCACATCGTTCCATAGCTAGGCGAATATTATCTATATTTTCTAGCTGGATCTCACCTGCATAAGCTTGCTCGACATCAAACAAACGATAGCAATTTTTGCCTGCTTGTTTAGCACTATACATCGCTTGATCGGCGTGGCGCATAAGGTGATCTGCGCCTGAATTGTCTTGTGGGTAAAACGTCACACCAATGCTCGCTGAAACTTGTATGTTGATTCCGTCCACGATAACAGGATCTGAAGTCACTTTTAAAAGCCGCTCTAATATAGCCGTACTCAACTTGATGTTTTGTAAATCACCCATAATTGCGATAAATTCATCACCACCAATACGCGCCAATGTATCACCTTCACGTAAGGCGTCCTTCATGCGTTGCGATAAGGCAATAAGTAGTTTATCTCCCACATCATGGCCGTAGTTGTCGTTGACCTCTTTGAACCTGTCAAGATCCATGAATGCGACCGCTAATGACTGTTTGTGGCGTTGGCAGTGGGCCATAGCCTGACTAAGGCGGTCTGCTAATAAAACTCGGTTAGGTAGATTAGTAAGCACGTCGTAATGAGCAATATGTTCCAGTTGCCCTTGATAATTTTTCAATGACGTTATGTCAGTAGATAATGAAACGTAATGAAGGACTTTACCCTTAGCATTTTTCACAACACTGATAGTGAGAATTTCAGGATAAACGTCACCATTTTTACGACGGTTCCATATCTCTCCACGCCAGTAACCTTGTGCTAACAGGGCCTCCCACATTTTATTAAAAAATTCTGGTGGGTGGCGTCCAGACTGAAGTATATTAGGATTTTTACCCAGCATATCCTCACGAGTATAACCAGTAATTTGGCTAAAAGTATCGTTAACTTCAGTAATAATGGCAGTGGCATCAGTTATCATGATCCCCTCATGAGCATGAGTGAATACACTGGCTGCGCGTTTTAATTTTCGCAATAAAAGCTGCTTCTCTTCGTTTTGTAATATAAGCTCTTCATTGGCAATAACTAGCTCAGCTGAACGTTTATCTATCTCTTTATTGGCAATCACTAATTCAGCTGCCCGTTTGTCTTTTTCCGAGCTTTGAAAACCTAGTTCTTCATTGGCAGTAGCAAGTTCAGCTGCTCGTTTATCTTTCTCTTTGTTCGCAATAACTAATTTATCTGCCCGCCTAACTTTTTCTTCGTTAGCAATGATTAATTCATCTGCTCGTTTTTCTTTTTCTACGTTTTGAAAGGCAAGTTTCTTGTTGGCAGTAGCAAGTTCAGCTGCTCGTTTAT
>CAZMDX010000706.1:0-2991 GCA_964564805.1 uncultured Pseudoalteromonas sp.
CTATCAATAATAGGTACTCTTAGTAAAAGCCTTTGGCGATATCAATAATATCTTGATATTCGTATAACTTAAGGTCTTGTTGTTGAAAATCTTTGAGCTCTTGTTCACAAGGAAACGAAAAGTAATTACCCTTTGACCGCGCAGAGTAACTTTTACACTTTCCAGTTTGCTCAATCTGAGTTACAACGTTGACCACGTCATTAATACCCTGTTTATAAAGTGATAAAGTGTTATGTAAATAAGAGCGACGATAGTCCAATATTCGTTTACTGATAGTGACAATTTCTCCGCTATCTATGCCACTGTCACTAATATAATGGACAGTACTGGCACACTGAATATCATTTTGTAGCATGGCTCTAAATGTTGCCATGACTCCGCGGAACATAGGTAGTTCTCCGGAGTGTAAATTGATAACGCCGAATTTGGGCACACCAATGATTGCAGGTTGAAGAATGAAGCCAAATCGAATTGAAATAATAAGATCCGGTGCGAACTCATTGACTTTTCTCAATCCCTCTTGACAGTTGATCGACCGGATATCTGAAACATCTAAGCCTAGTGTTTTAAATCCATTAAAACTGAGGAATTTTCCAATAATGGGTGATGGTGCTTTTTGTAAGGCAGGAAAGAGTATTTCGTTAAATAAACGCTGTTCAAAAAAAGCAAGTTCTACTAATTGATGTGGTTTTTTTTGAATGCTTTGTCCAACAGTTGCTGACAATAAAAGTTTAAATTGATGTTGTTTGCCAACGGTTTGGAATAAATAGTTAAGAGCTAAATTACTAGCGATATCTTTGTTAGCCAGTAATAATATTTTCATTGAAAATTCTTAATACTCGATGTTAAAAGTGAAGTTAATCATCCTTGTCCTCGAATCGATCATATGAGGCATTGTTATCCTTGTAAACTTTAGGCATGACTTGATTAGCACTTTTTTTTAGTAGTAAAATATTGCCAATAATCATGCCTAAGGCTAAAGCAATAATTAGAACCACTATCCAAGTATTCATATTAGTCCTGTATTTAAAATGAAGCGCTGATAGATGTTATCAATGTTAGACAATATTGTATCTAAGCCTAAAATATCAGTTTTTTGAAGATTAGCCAACAAACTATGTTTATTTTGCACAGCTCTCATTTTATCTGCGCTTGATTGAAAGCTTAAATGCCATGGCTCCCGAGCAATGCCACCGTTATACTCCGAATAAGGTCGGGTAAAGCCAAATTCCCCAGCATTTTTGTTCAGCCAGTTGTTAAGTAAAGTACAAGGGCCATGATCGTATTCGCTACAAACGAGCTTAAAGTCATGCTGACGTTGTTCTATAGATTTTTTGTCATACACATCTAGGTCAGTACCCCAATGATGGCGGCTGGCTCCAGGTAATGCAGACCATGTGAGAATTGCGAGTATTTTTTCTTGATCTGAAAGTGTTGAAGCATCCAAGGCTTTTTCGTTAACGTCCAGCAGTATTACTTTTCCGGACCACTTGTTTTGCCAGATCTCTAATTGACGCTCAAAACTTCGATAACTGCTAACTATACTGATATCGA
The DNA here is from genome assembly GCA_964564805.1 of uncultured Pseudoalteromonas sp. Classification (GTDB taxonomy): domain Bacteria; phylum Pseudomonadota; class Gammaproteobacteria; order Enterobacterales; family Alteromonadaceae; genus Paraglaciecola. Next base: position 1,555 of record CAZMDX010000706.1, read on the forward strand.
CATTATCTTTAGATGCTGCTCCTTGCATTTTTTTAAATGCTTCACAGACTTCTGGTAAAAGCAGAAAGCCATTTTGGCATTCTACTAATAAGCTTTTATCTTTACCTAAAATTTGGGCTTGGGTGATCACCCCAACAACCGTTTCAATATATCTTGATAAATATCAGCGAGAGTATCAAGGTCGTCAATTTTCACACATTCATCTATTTTGTGGATAGTTGCGTTAACGGGTCCAAGTTCGATCACTTGCGCACCAGTTGGTGCGATAAACCGTCCGTCTGAAGTGCCTCCAGCTGTAGATAAAAGCGTTTCTCGGCCAGTACAATTCTTGATAGCTTGTTGTGTCGCTTGTACTAATTCACCAGAATTTGTTAAAAAAGGCTGACCATTAAATGTCCAATTAATGTCGTAATCTAGCTTATGAGCATCTAACACTGTTGTCACTCTAGTTATCAACTGCTGGTCAGTTACTTCAGTTGAAAACCTGAAGTTAAAACAGATCTTTAATTCACCAGGAATAACATTTCCAGCTCCCGTACCGCCATTGATGTTAGATATTTGGAAACTAGTAGGGGGGAATGAATCATTGCCATTATCCCAATGAGTGTTAGCTAATTCTGCAAGTGCCAGCGTTGACTCGTGAATAGGATTTCTAGCCAGATGTGGGTAAGCAACATGTCCTTGTATACCTTTGACGAGTAAATCACCAGTAAGCGAACCCCTGCGTCCATTTTTGACAATATCGCCCACTTCATTAGTGCTTGATGGCTCGCCAACTAAACACCAAGTAATTTTTTCGTTACGGGCTTCCAAGGTATCAATGACCTTAGTAGTACCGTTAATAAAAGGACCTTCTTCATCACTGGTAATTAAAAAAGCAATTGAGCCGTTATGCAGTGGGTTCGTTTTTACAAATTTCTCTGTTGCCACTAGCATTGCAGCCAGGCTACCTTTCATATCTGCTGCGCCTCGACCATGTACATAACCGTCTTTTTCGGTGGCTTGGAAAGGTGGAGTTTGCCAATTTTTTTCCGGGCCTGAAGGTACTACGTCAGTGTGACCGGCAAAGCAAAAAAGTGGTTCACCTGTGCCTTTTCTGGCCCAAATGTTCTTAGTGTCAGCAAAGGTCAGGTCTTCAATTTTAAACCCTAAAGGTTCAAGTATATTCACCATCAATTCCTGACACCCAGCATCTTCAGGGGTAACAGATTTCCTGTTGATTAAATCTTTAGTCAAATCTAAGGTACGACTCATAAAAATGCCTTCGTGTATTGTTCTGCTTTAAAACCGATAAAATATTGTTCGTTATGGACAAGTATGGGCCGTTTGATCATGGCTGGATATTCGAGCATTAACGCTAAGGCAGCAGTTTTATCAAGTCCATCTTTTTGCTGCTCACTTAACTGCCGAAAAGTTGTGCCGCGTTTATTTAGCATT
>CAZMDX010000707.1:0-4010 GCA_964564805.1 uncultured Pseudoalteromonas sp.
TTACTGGCAGGCTTAACTAAACTTGCCAAGGACTCTACATCAAGGATCATTGCTACACCGCCATCACCCATAATTGTGGCTCCCGCCACACCAGATACCCGTTTGTAATGCTTTTCTAAACTTTTTATGACAACTTGTTGTTGCCCCACTAAGGAGTCAACCAACAAAGCAAAGCGTTTTTTACTACTTTCAATCAACACTACTATTGCTTTATCTGGCTCGAGAATGGCATGATCAATCTGCATAGTTTTATGTAGGTGTATCAACGGCCAATATTGCTCTCTTATCCATAAGAGATTATCGTTTGATATATCTTTAATTTGATCTTTTGAAGGCTGTATTGACTCAATGATACTCACTAAAGGCACCACAAATATTTGATCACCTACAGAGACACACATGCCGTCAACTATGGCCAATGTCAGCGGTAAATGAATGTGAAAAGAGGATCCTTTGCCTAATGTTGATTCGATTTCAATTCGTCCGCCAATGGCTTCTATATTTCGTCTTACTACGTCCATGCCAACACCGCGTCCTGACACATCGGTTACTTCTGCGGCTGTCGAAAAACCTGCTTCAAAAATAAGATCCCATACCTGAGTATCCGGCATATCTGGGTCATGCTCGATACGATTTTCAGTGGCTTTAGCTAAAATTCTCTCACGGTTCAGGCCCGCACCGTCGTCGGTAATACTGATCTCAATGCTACCGCCACGTTGTTCAGCACGTAAAACAACAATGCCTCTTTCTGATTTACCAACCGCTAAACGCTCATCAATTGTTTCAATTCCGTGGTCGATGCTGTTCCTCACTAAGTGGGTCAAAGGGTCGACCAATTTTTCAATCATGCCTTTGTCGATTTCCGTGGTACCGCCTTCAATCTCAAGATCAACTTTTTTACCTAACTTGCTAGACAGATCACGAACGACTCTAGGAAAACGATTAAATGTGACACTCATTGGTAACATTCGCATTGACATAACGGACTCTTGTATTTCTCGAGTATTGCGTTGTAATTCTGCTAACGCAGTGTCGAGTTTGTCTTCCATGTCCCCTGTAACCTCAGAACCAATCATGGCTAACATAGACTGAGTAATAACTAATTCACCAACAAGGTTGACTAATAAATCAATTTTACCTATGTCTACCCTAATAGAGCTGGACTCAGCCACTTTTTTAATTTGCTCGGATGTGTGTGTAGACTGTTTTTTTTCTAGACCTGATGCAGGGGCGTTAATTTTTTGAGTTGTATTAATCTCGTTTTCATCATAAAAGCCTGGTGCTTTAATATTATCTTCAGGCGTAATCGTAAGCGTCTCAAAAAAACCAAAACCTTCTATATCATCAGAATTTTCAGTGAATAATTTAGCGGTTGTTTCAGATTCGAAAAAGCCAAAACCTTCTATATCACCAGAATCCTCGGCAGATAATTCAACTATTTTTTCAGACTCAAAAAAACCAAAACCAACATCATCAGTGTCATGAGTAGTAAAGTTTGAGGTGTTTTCATCGCTAAGTACTGATTCTAAGCACTCGATACCTTTATCGATACTCTGTTGATCGACCTCTTGCTTATTGCGGTATGTTTCGAGTGTTGTTTTTAATAAATCAACTGTCTCGAGTAACACATTTACTATTGCTTCATTAAGTTCAGTGGTGCCTTGACGGGCTTTATCTAAGAGGTTCTCCATTATATGAGTAAGCCCTGTTAGTGCGTCAAAGCCAAATATGCCACTGCCTCCCTTGATAGAATGGGCAGCACGAAAAATACTATTAAGTTGCTCTGCATCAGGACTGATTAAATCTAGCTCCATCAGCTGTTGTTCCATGCTGTCAAGATGCTCCTGACTTTCATCGAAGAACACATCATGGAACTGCTCCATATCAATAGACATATAAACCCTTTACGTTGTTTAACCGAGGACTTTACGGAGTACTTCTAATAATTTTCTAGGGTCAAATGGCTTAACCATCCACCCTGTAGCACCAGCCGCCTTTCCTTGATTTTTAATGGAATCACTCGCTTCAGTAGTTAATACCACTATTGGTACAGAAGAATATGAAGACAAAGCGCGTAGTGATTTGATCAGTGTCAAACCGTCCATACGAGGCATATTCTGATCCGTTAATACAAAATCAAAACGGGTATGTTTGCATATGTCCAAAGCTTCTTGCCCATCTTTAGCTGATGTGACTAAATAATTAGCTGACTTTAATGTGACTTCAACCATCTGTCGTATAGAGGGTGAATCATCTACTATCAAAATGTTTTTACTCATATCTCTCTCATTTAATGACTAAGGAAGTGAGTTGTACGTTTTTTATAACTCAATTTTTCCAAGTCATTTTTAGGTGAAATTACCAAACTTTATGAAATATTACGTTTATCGATATTCGGTAAATGGTTGTACATATTAATAATTTAAAAAATAGCGACACAAAAAATCATCTACTGCTGTGAGACCTCTATATATGTTGTTCTAATTAGAATAATTCCACTTCACCAGATGATATTGACGAAGACGATACCGGGTTCGTAATATTTTGTTTTCTATCTTGGATATCTGTATGTAATTGTTCAATGAGCTCACCAAGCCCATTACTATTATCCGAATCTGTCGCTTTTAACTGAGTATTTACAAATGTTAATAGGTCTTTTGTGTAGACAAGATTTTGGCCGTTAATGTCACCAAACTGCAATCCTCTGATTGAATTGTTTAATGCAATTGCCAGATATTTAATAATGTCATCCAGTTCAAGAGTTACTATTGAATCTGCTTTTGACTTTAAAATAATATTATCTAATGCGCTGTGTATATCTCGCTTAGCATTTAAGACATAGCTGATATCATTAGATGCTATTGCCGCAGCGTCATGAGTCAATTGTTCAATTTGCAATCGAATATTTTCTAATTCCTTTTTTATCAGAGCACTATACTCTGTAGACCGAATGGACAATGCTCGAACTTCGACAGCTACAACAGCAAATCCTCTGCCCTTTTCACCAGCCCTTGCTGCTTCGATTGCTGCATTTAGGGCAAGTAAATTGGTTTGTGACGCAATATCATCAATGCCTGATAAGGCCCTTATAATGTTTGGCATCATTTTGTGAATAGCATTTACTTTATCGAGCAATACACCTGAAGAAGATGACATTTCGACGCTAGTCTCAATAATCTTGTCAAACGTTTTGCCAGTACTTTTTGCAAAATTATGCATTTGTGTTGCGTGCTGTATTTCGGGTGAGTTTTCTTTAAATTGAGTGCCATGCGTTAGACTGTTGATGCAATTTTGTTGTTTTTGCACCATATTTTGCAAGTCTGTAAAAGAGTGAGTTAATGTATCAAGGGCATCATTTTGTGTTGATAAAATAGAGTTGATGTTCTCTTCACATTCTAAGACCAATGGGATTATTTGTTGTGTAAATAAAACAACGTCAACTGAAGCAACATCATCTGCAGCATTGTCATATGCAATATTTTCTTGAATATCGCTTGTTGTTGCAACATTAGAAAAGTATGTAAAAACAAGTAGACTTAAACCACTATGGACTATTAAACCCAAATATGGGAAGTCATAATGTACCAACAAACCACTGCATAAAAAAATAGGTAATTGTTTGTAACAATGTTTATAAAACTCTCTCTCTTTCATAGGCATTTCCTATTACTTAAACTATAAAACTGTAATGTCATCAATTACTTTTTTAGACTTTCGCGGCTCAGTAATGACAGCATTATATTAGTTGGAACTGATTATGAGTAAAAATCATTGACATGTTGACACACTCAAAATGGATGTTTTGGGATGTAAAACCACGCCAATTTTAAGACCATTTTACTGCAGACATCGACATATAATGGGTAACTATTAACATTTCCATATTTTTGTTAGCCACCTGTGATCGATATCAGATTTAGCCTTATGTACTTAGCTCAAACGCCTAGATTGAGTCGATTATTGAGTACAAACAAATTTATTCTAATTTGATTTTGATTAATTTCTATTTT
>CAZMDX010000708.1:0-8398 GCA_964564805.1 uncultured Pseudoalteromonas sp.
CAAGGAAAACCCCAAAAACAGACATGGGGCTCTTATTGTACATACCTACAAAGATTAAAAAATTCCAAAAGAAAACTACACCGCAACCATTCCTGAACAGAGCGTCGCCACTAAACTAAATAACAACGTTGTACCAAGCTGGTTAACCCACATTATGTGCGCTATTGACCTTGAACATGGTCTTGCAATGTTGTCTGAGTTAACAAATTATCAGAGTGTTGTAACTCAAGATGGTTACTGGATAGGTCATGGTTGGATGGTAGTCGGTACATCTTTGGGTCATGCGGGTCAGCAAACTGGTTTATTAAAACGTGCCAATCAAATTAAACAACTTAAAAATCATCTTAAGCCAGTTAAAGCTGATGTTCTAGTTGCAGAAATAGCGATAGATGACGCTGAAATCAATATGGTGGCTGTTAGAAAAATCGCTGAAACTGCCAAGCAGCAACATGAGCAGCTGAAGTTAAATTTGCAGCAATATAACAATCAAATGCAATTATTAACACTTCAGAAAAAACAAAATATAGGTCGCAATTCACGTTTGACACAAGAATTACTGCGTCAACATGAAACGTCAGAAGACGAACAACAACAGTTTGAGGTGTTATCGCTGCAAGCAGAAAAACTAGAGCAAGCAGTGAATGTTTTACAAGATAAGCAAGTTGGACTTGATCAAATCCGAGAACAGCAGCAACAAAAAATTTCTGATTATCGTACCCAGTTAGAAACGGCTAAAAATAAACTGCATCAATTGGCTTTACATTTACAAAGCGCACAAAGCCAATATCAAGGGTTAACAAGCAATCAACAACGTGAAACACAGTTACTCGACAATATGCGTGAAAAATTGGTTGTATTGATAACGGAGTTTGCTGAACTGACAATGCCTTTAGAAAACCAACAAATGTCGTTACAACATTTGTTAAAACAAAAAGCTAGCTTGAATACTCAGCAACAAAATTATAATAATAAGTTAGCCATAATAGATGAAAAATTATTAGTTTTAGAGACAGGGCAGAAAGGTATCACTGATAAAATTCAGTCGATGCGGGGCGAATTACAAAGCATTAAACTAGAATGTGAAGGTCATCGTGTCAGAGCAGATGGTGTATTAGAGAAACTCAAAGAAATGCAGCAAAACATTCAATCAGTCCTAAACACCCTACCTGCAAAAGCCGATGAAAGGAGCTGGCAACACTTATTAGATAAAACCCTTACCTTGTTAACTAAACTAGGTGCGGTTAACCTTGCCGCTGTCGAAGAATACGATGTACAGGCGGAGCGAAAACAACACCTTGATGATCAAAATGATGACTTAGTTTCCGCATTGGATATTCTTGAGCAAGCTATTCGAAAAATCGATAAAGAAACTAAAACACGTTTTAAAGATACATTTGATCAAGTTAATGAAGACCTTAAGTTATTGTTTCCTAAAGTTTTTGGTGGTGGTACGGCCTACCTCGAACTAACTGGCGATGACTTACTTGAAACTGGTGTAACTATTATGGCCAGACCCCCAGGTAAGAAAAACAGTACTATTCATCTACTTTCTGGTGGTGAAAAAGCGCTGACCGCTTTATCATTGGTGTTTGCTATTTTCAGATTGAATCCTGCACCATTTTGTTTGTTAGATGAAGTTGATGCTCCATTAGATGATGCTAATGTAGTTAGGTTCTGTAAATTGGTGTCTGAAATGTCGAAAACAGTGCAGTTTGTTTTTATTACGCACAACAAAATAGCCATGGAAATGGCGACACATTTAACCGGGGTGACGATGACTGAGCCAGGTGTTTCACGTATGGTTGCTGTAGATGTTGATGAGGCGGTGGCAATTGCGCATGCCTAAGTACAAAAACATTACCTCCTTTTAATGAATAATAAAGAAGTACGAGTAAGTTAATGGAAGCAGATGGTTTACGTTGGTCGTTATTAATAATTGGCAGCTTAGTAATTGTTGGACTTGCCGTACACGGTATTTGGTTGTCCCGAAAAAATAACGAAAACACTACAAACAATGGCAAACACAAAAAAGACCAAGAGTATCAACTTTCCGGTTGGGAGTCTGAAACTGACGTGCATGATGACGTGGAGGACAACATAAACCACCATATTGACGAAAATTTAGTTACAAATCTTGATGTTGGTGAGGATAAGGATGTACCTAAATTAACGGATGCTAAGTCACAAGATAATAATTATGATGATTTGGGTTTAGGCACAGTGCGAGTTGTGTCTGGTGAGTCAAAGGTCGATGCTGAAGGTGACCACAGTCCACCAGAAGATATTGTAGTTGAGCCAGAAATTCCATCTAGTAAAATTTACGCATCTGTTGTGACGCGACCTAAGCCTGAATATGCCGCTAAATATGATTCATTAGTCGCTGCAACTGGATCTATTTCTCAGCAAGGTAAAGCCACTTCAAATAAGTCCTATCACTCACAAGATCATTATCAAGCGCCAGAGCCGCCGCCATTTTTATTAAAAAAACAAGTATCACAGTCACAAGATAATAGTGACCAAGTTGAACTTAATGCGCGAACCAAGGCGAACCAATCTCTGGGTGATGAACAAAAAGATACCAAAGCTAATGCTAATCAAGTAGATAAATTAAATTTGTCTGAACAAGCACATCATTTAGTCAAACATAAAAAAGCTGAACGGGGTAACGAGCGTCTGGAGCCTAAGTTTGCTGATGACCAAATGGGTATCGACTTTGATAATAGTGAAGTGGAGCCCAGTACCCAAAAAGAATCTCAAAAAGAGCGAGTAAAAGGATCTAAAACTGAGTCTGTTCAGCCAGAGCAGCTGCAAGAAGTGCTAGTCCTAAATGTTAAATCGACAGATGACAACTTAATTCCTGGCTCAGCTTTGCTTCCGATGTTACTCACTTTGGGTTTCAAGTTTGGCGAGCAAGATATATTTCATCGTCATATTAATTCAAACGGAAAAGGGCCTGTGTTATTTAGCCTAGCCAACATGTTCAAGCCGGGTAATTTTGATATTGATAACCTTGAAAACTTTACTACTGGGGGCATTTCATTATTTATGATTTTACCCATTGAAGGTGAGCCTCATCAAGTGTTTAATATGATGCATAACGCTGCTCGAAAAATCGCTGATGAGTTCTCAGCTCAAATATATGATGCTAGACGTGTGTTACTAACGAAACAAAGCCTGCAGCAATATGTGGAAAAAATTCGAGAGTTTGAACGCAAGCGCATATTAAGGGGCTGAACTACTCCACATTATTATCCTATTTTATTATTTTGCTCTTGGATCGATATTCAGGGCAAAGCTTCATTTTCTTATTTATTGGAATGCTTTTATGGCAGCCTCGCACGATATCATTAAGCAACTTGCTTCAATTAAAACTACTGTCGCAGAATATAATTATCAATATTATGTCTTAGACAATCCTAGTGTACCCGATGCCGAATACGACAGGCAGATGCTCGTCTTGCAAGCAATAGAGAAACAATATCCAGATTTATTGACCGATGACTCACCTAGTCAAAAAGTGGGTGATATGCCATTGCCCGAATTTAAACAGGTAGCGCATGAGGTGCCAATGCTGTCTCTAGATAACGCTTTTGACAGAGAATCATTTTTGGCTTTTGAAAAACGTATGCAAGATAGGCTCAAAAATCCTAATGAGATTACTTATAGTTGTGAGCCCAAGTTAGACGGTTTAGCTGTTAGTTTATTATATGAAAACGGTAAGTTAATGCGTGGCGCAACTCGTGGTGATGGCAGAGTGGGTGAAAACATCACGGCCAACGTGCGTACTATCCGTAATATTCCATTAACGTTACGTGGTGATAATTATCCCCAGCGCTTGGAAGTACGCGGTGAAGTGATCATGACACGTGATGGTTTTATTAAGCTGAATAAAACTCAGTTAGAACAAGAGAAAAAGGTATTTGCTAACCCTCGTAATGCAGCGGCGGGAAGCTTGAGACAGTTAGACTCACGCATTACCGCTAAGCGGCCCTTATTATTTTTCACCTATTCATTAGGTTTAGTTGAAAACGAACAATATCCATTGGCCGATAGTCACTCAGCCAGATTAAAACAATTAAGCGATTGGGGTTTACCTTTAAGTAAAGAATTGCAAGTCGCAGAAGGCGCAGAAGCGTGCCTGGATTATTATCAACATTTAGGCAATATACGTGACTCACTTAATTATGATATTGACGGTGTCGTTTTTAAAGCTAATAACATTGAATTGCAACAAACCCTTGGTTTTGTTGCTCGAGCGCCACGTTGGGCTATTGCCCATAAATTTCCTGCTCAAGAAGAAATGACAGTAGTCCAAGAAGTGGAATTTCAAGTGGGTAGAACGGGTGCTATAACACCTGTGGCGAGATTAGAGCCGGTGTTTGTTGGCGGCGTAACAGTGTCTAACGCTACTTTGCATAATGCAGATGAAATAAAGCGTCTTGGTCTAAAAGTTGGCGACACCGTAATAGTGAGGCGGGCAGGAGATGTTATACCTCAAGTTGTCTCAGTGATCATTGATAAACGTCATAAAAATGCTCGAGATATAGTGTTCCCCGAAACGTGTCCAATTTGCGATTCAGCTATCGAAAAACTTGAAGACGAAGCCATTGCCAGATGCACCGGTGGGCTTTACTGTGCAGCTCAGCTCAAAGAGTCAATGAAACACTTCGCCTCGCGTAAAGCGTTTGATATTGATGGCTTAGGCGATAAGATTATTGAGCAATTAGTTGACCAAAAATTAGTCAAAAAACCTGCTGATTTTTTCAGTTTAGAATTTGTTCAAATATCTAATTTAGAGCGTATGGGCGAAAAATCCGCTGCTAATCTTATTCAGTCATTAGAAAAGTGCAAACAAACCACACTTGCTAAATTTATATACTCATTAGGCATTCGAGAAGTGGGAGAAGCCACGGCTGCTAATTTAGCTGCTCATTATTGTGAATTAGAAGCAATAAAACAAGCCAATATGGAAAGTCTGCAAGAAGTGAGTGATGTGGGAGCGATTGTGGCCCAGCACTTAATCAATTTTTTTGCAGAAGAGCATAACGTTCAAGTTATCGATGAGTTAATTACTGCTGGCATCCGCTGGCCGAAAATTGAAAAAGTTGAAATTGATGCGTTGCCTTTATCAGGACAAACCTTTGTATTAACAGGGACCTTGGAGCAGATGGATAGAAACGCTGCAAAAGCCACACTACAATCTTTGGGTGCAAAAGTTGCAGGCAGTGTTTCTGCCAAAACCAGTTGTGTTGTGGCCGGTGAAAAAGCGGGATCTAAGCTAGTAAAAGCTGAAGCACTTGGTCTTAAGGTGATTAATGAACAAGAAATGTTAGATCTGTTTTCTGAACTAGGTGGGCTGAACTAGATGGACTGGATAAATTCGGTATTAGCCCAGCTTACCCAATGGACACAACCTTATAACAGTGAAATAGCCTTAACGATTATGGCCACCATCTTAGTGGTGTTTGGTGATACGTTTAATAAGCATATTAAACGTATCATTAGTCCTTATCATTTTGTCATTCGCACCTTAATATTTGTGCTGGTCTGCGCTTTTGGTTATGGACTGTTAGTTGTATTTGCTACCCCCTATGTAAAACAACTTATCCTGTGGATACCATACTTGTATCGGGGCACAGTTGTTATTTTGGTGTTTTTAATTTTAGGGTATTTAGCTGAAAATAGGCGTTACATTTAATTTTTTTTATGTAACAACGCTTATGGTGGGTATTTAATGTTTAGCTTGTTAGTAGTATCAGTATTAGGGTTAATATTTTTGATTTGGTTGCTTCCAACTATATTAGTGGCAAGATCAGATCGCACTCAAGGAGATGAAAAACTTGCGTGGGTGTTGTTGATTACTTTTGTTTCTTGGTTAGCTTGGATTTTTTATTTATTACTCGCACCTCTTAACAAAAATATTAAACATCCCAATATTGACTAACAGTAGTTAATTTTTATTGTTTTAGTCCAGAAAGAATAACTATGATTATTTCCTCAGCATTAAAGCAGAATAAGATATAAAGCTGTACAGAAAGTCATTGGATAACATATGAATAATGTTTCGAGATGAACGCAATCTTAGTCTTTGATTATAAGTAAAGAAGATTAGTTTAAACCGTCTTATTTATCTGAATGAGGCAATGACAGGCAATTACCTCCAAAGATACCTTCAAATCATATGTTTTAATAACATGCTGCTTGCCATCTGAATACTCGGATAAAATAAAGCCCTACATCATCACGCAGATTTAACATCTTTCAATCCTTTTCACTATTAAACATTTTATCCTTTAAAATCGACCATCATTACGCCGAATTTGTTGCATTAGCAACCGAGTTTTGTTTACCGCGAACATGTTTTTTTTCGCTAAAGTTATTAACATAGTGTTAACTATTTAATGTACTGGCGTTGTTATTGATAAAAAACTGTAAAATTCACTTTGAAATATTAGGCACTCATATAGTTGAAGCATGACTATTTTAAGTGTTGCTTACCTTTAGAATTTTACTTTCTAAGCTCAATACTTTCGTTTACTGCTAGGTTTATGCTTTAGGTATTAGGCATATTGTTGCTGGTATTCAAATAAAATAAGGTGACTATAAATGAATAATCCTCGTCGCAATCTGCTTAAAGGTATCGCACTAAGTGGGGCCGCTTTGGGTACTAACATTGCTCTTAGCTTTACTGCAGCCGCCTCTGATCTAAAATTGTTACCGCTTAAAGGCCGAATCAATCACTCTGTTGCGCGTTGGACATATGCAGATTTATCTATCGAAGAATTATGCAAGGTGGTTACTTCAATAGGTTTTTCAGCCATCGATTTAGTGGGTCCCAAAGACTGGCCAGTACTCAAACGTTATGGTTTAGAATCTTCTATGTGCAACGGTGCCGAAATCAATCTGGTTGATGGTTGGATCCACCCGCAGTTCCATGACGAATTAGTCGAACGTTATACTCAGCATATTGATCTGGTAGCCAAAGCGGGGTACACCAATCTGGTTTGTTTTAGTGGAAACGCTAGGGGCATGACTAAAGAAGTGGGATTAAACAATGCGCGAGAAGGTCTGCAGCGCATATTACCTTATGCCGAGAAAAAAGGTGTCGTAGTACAAATGGAGCTATTTAACAGCAAAATTGATCACCCAGATTATATGGCTGACGCTTCTGCTTGGGGAGTCGCTTTATGCCAACAATTAGATTCGCCTAATTTTAAGCTGCTATACGACATCTATCATATGCAAGTGAATGAAGGCGATATTATTCGCACTATTAAAAATCACCATCAATATTTTGGCCATTATCATACAGCTGGTGTGCCTGGACGAAACGAAATCGATGATAGTCAAGAGTTATATTATCCGGCTATTGCCAAAGCAATTCGAGATACGGGTTTTACAGGTTTTTTGGCGCAGGAGTTTATCCCCACACCAGATAGCCAAGCAGAAAAAATTGAATCACTACGTCATGCCATTCAAATTTGTGATGTATGAGTATGAATTTACTTAATGCAGTCAATACGCCAGAGGGAATTGAATGTCGCGAATAATCATTATGACGAAATAGTTATCGGATCAGGTATCAGCGGAGGGTGGGCTGCCAAGGAGTTAATCGAGAAAAAACTAAAGTATTGATGCTTGAGCGAGGTGAAAATATAAAACATGTCAAAGATTATGACAATATGCACAAGGAAATCTGGGATTATCCTCATCGAGATCGTCCTACTCAAGTAATGAAAAAGACTTTCCTGCGCTTAGCCGCGACTACCCTTTAAATGAAACCACTTTTGGCATGTAGGTTAATGAACGAGAATCACCTTATGTTGAAGAAAAACGTTTTGATTGGTATCGCGGTTATCATGCAGGTGGGCGCTCTCCTTTCTTTCATCGTTAGATGAAGAAGCCAACAGACATAATCAAAAATGTCTTTAATCGAAACTCAAATCAATGTGGACGAGTCAGCTTTGCCTCACTACTTTTCAATGCTTAAACAATTAGTCTTATCTAGTTTTTTCTCGTCTGAAGTAGGCGCTACTAAAGTACACAGGAACGCAGCAATTCCCGGTTTTTACGACGGCGAAATACCTTATAAAAAAGGTGATAAAGTCTGGGCGACTTAAAAAGCAATGTCTTGTAGTGGTAAGATAGACTTGAAAATCAGAATGGATCTTGTTTCAAGCAGGCCATAAATGATGAGTTTGAATAAAAAATAAATCAATATTTTGCTATTTATGTGTATAGGTGGAAGCACCACTATCACTAGTTATAGTATTGCGAAAGACGTTCAGGTGTAGTGAGGAAAAATGGCTCCAAAAAGTGAAGTATGGGAACCTATGGCTGCAATAGTAACAACGTTTCATGGAAAAGCCCTTTCAGATGTCACGTTACTATTTAATGG
>CAZMDX010000709.1:0-2660 GCA_964564805.1 uncultured Pseudoalteromonas sp.
CGCCGAATTCGACGCTTTTATAATTATTAATTTACCTTAAAGGTAGCTTCTTAACACGGTTTCCAATTTAACTTGGTCGGTTGCGAAGTTACGAATTCCTTCAGATAACTTTTCAGTTGCCATCGCATCTTGATTCATATTCCAGCGGAACTGTGCTTCTGTTAAAGATGTCCCTGGTGTTTTAGTTGGGCCGTTGTCTTTTAACTTAATAGGCAAAGGAGCATCAGTTTGTGATAACTCTTCGAGTAAAGCAGGACCAATAGTTAAACGATCACACCCTGCCAACTCAGTAATTTCACCGGTGTTACGGAAACTTGCACCCATAACGACTGTTTTATAACCATGATCTTTATAGTAGTTATAAATTTTAGTCACTGATACAACCCCTGGGTCATCAGCAGAAGTGTAATCTGTTATACCAGTGCTTTTCTTAAACCAGTCAAGAATACGGCCTACAAATGGAGAGATTAAAAACGCACCGGCTTCAGCACACGCTTGAGCTTGAGCAAAACCAAATAATAATGTGAGATTACAGTTGATACCTTCTTTTTCTAATACTTCCGCTGCTTTGATGCCCTCCCATGTAGAGGCTAACTTAATAAGAATCCGGTTTTTATCAATGCCTGCTTCTTTATAAAGCGCAATCAACTTATGAGCCTTTTCGATACTGGCAGCGGTGTCGAATGACAAGCGTGCATCAACTTCTGTAGAAATTCGACCTGGCACAATATTCACTATATCGGTACCGATTGTCACAGATAATTTGTCGCCTGCATCAATGATTTGTTGTTCGACATCAGAAGATTGCTCTTTAGCCCATAACACTGCACTTTCTAAATGTGACTGATATTGCGGCATTTCTGCTGCTTTTAATAATAATGATGGATTAGTGGTAGCGTCTACTGGTTGGTATTTTTTGATGGCTTCAATATCGCCTGTGTCAGCCACAACTGTGGTGATTTCTCGTAGTGCTTGTAATTGGTTAGACATAGTATCCTCTGTAAGTAATGACGCTTTTTTCGCGATCACGGTGTAATGTGTGTAGCTTGGCAAAATTGTTCAGAAATTCAAAGAAGTAAGCTGACTATCATATGTCTTAATGCTTACTGTTTGATTTTAAAAAAGTTGGAGCACAGGATATAACCGTTAAATAACAGACGCCAGTAAAAGGCCACTTTTGCTAATAAAAATAACAATTATATGTAATTACTTAATCGTAAGCCTAAATTTTTATAAACACTTTGATTGAAGCTTTTTGATCAATTTTAGAATTGATGTCTACCTGTTTTTGTTTTGCCTTTGCGCTACGCTCTTAGCCTAAGACTAATTGTATTATTAATTAATAATACGAGAACTCATTTTTTCCTAACTCGTATGTTTGAGCCGCATTTTCAAACTCCTGCTTTAATTCAGGTAAGATTTTAAATAGCTCATCCTGTTGCTGTTGATGTTGCGCAATTTCATCTCTAATCATTATTCTTTGCTCTCGCTTGAGGCCATCAACGATCATAAGTTCACTTTTTTCAGCGATTGTATGCTCAAGCCAATCTAGATTTTGATACGCATCTTCAAGTTCAGATGTTCTTTGATTTAATACCTTTTTTAAGGCATACAAGGTTTGACCATCAGTGAACCCAGTTAAAAA
This sequence comes from uncultured Pseudoalteromonas sp., assembly GCA_964564805.1. Taxonomy (GTDB): domain Bacteria; phylum Pseudomonadota; class Gammaproteobacteria; order Enterobacterales; family Alteromonadaceae; genus Paraglaciecola. Next base: position 1,646 of record CAZMDX010000709.1, read on the forward strand.
CTCAGCTTCAAACTGTTGAGGGCAACTACGGTTATAATTTTTGCCTTGGCGACCTCGAGAAAACCCATTGTTTGCTGTGCAAAAACGTTTAGAACCGTCAACATGCCCTTGACGATAGGCGTTTAAATCTGGCGAAACACCATACTCAGCACATTCTTTTCTATGCTGCGAAATAGATGATTCGTTTTGACCAAAACTACCGTCTTCAAAACCTATTAATTTCCAATCAGCGGTTAAACAATCTGATTCATTCATATTAGCGCAACTCGATAATAATAAAATAGCGCTGGTGATACCTAAACGTTTTAGGTGCATATTTATCCTTACTCGTACTTTTATTAAGTACTGTGATTAATTTGGGTAGGTTGTAGACTCAAACTTTATACTGGCTTAAGGGCTTTTGAAATACAAAGAAAATTAAAATCCAACTTGTATTTACCCACACATCCCACATATCAATTTTAAAAGTTAGTTTAAATTAGTTTATCAAAACAGGATCTCATTGAATGTTAGTTGTTATTTCGCCAGCCAAAAATCTCGATTATGATACCCCAGCAGTAACCAACACATTTACTCAGCCAGAGATGTTGGATGATTCACAAACGTTAATCACACAATGCCAAACTTTAACTCCAGCTAAAATTGGTTCGCTGATGAAGATCAGCGATAAGTTAGCAGGCCTTAATGCAGACCGCTATGCGAGTTGGCAGACACCTTTTGATATTAACAATGCCAAACAAGCACTACTTGCCTTTAACGGTGACGTTTATACTGGCCTAGATGCTAGCTCATTCAGTCAAGATGACTTCGACTATGCACAACAACACTTACGTATTTTATCGGGCTTGTATGGCGTGTTACGACCCTTGGATTTAATGCAAGCTTATCGCCTGGAGATGGGCACTAAGCTAGATGTAGGCGAAAGTAAAAATTTGTATCAGTTTTGGGATGATCGCATCAGTAACAAGCTAAACGAGGCGATCAGTATACAAGGTGACAATGTGTTGGTTAACTT
>CAZMDX010000710.1:0-3800 GCA_964564805.1 uncultured Pseudoalteromonas sp.
TGGTGCGCCCGACAGGATTCGAACCTGTGACCCACGGCTTAGAAAGCCGTTGCTCTATCCGGCTGAGCTACAGGCGCAATACGAATCAAAAATAATGATAGTAAAATGGTCGGTGAGACAGGATTCGAACCTGCGACCCCTTGGACCCAAACCAAGTGCGCTACCAAGCTGCGCTACTCACCGACTAAACTCCAACTTCTTTCTCTTCAAAGCTAAGAGGAAGCGCATAGTACAGAGTTGGTATATGCTCGTCAAACACTTTTTCAATCAAATCTTTTGATTGGTTATTTTTAATCCTAGATGTACGTTTTTTGTCAAATTACCTCGCAAAACAATATTATTAATCCACGCTATTTTAGCAACGAGTGATCTTTAGGAAGTTTATTTTTCAACCACACCGCTAGTTTATGTTTCATACTTAGCAAATCTTCACTGCCAGCAGGTAATGGCGTTATTAATTTATCATTTGCCAACAGACGATAAATGCACTCAATTTTATCTTTTGCAGAATCTGTTGCGGAGAACGTTTTGAAACCTCTGTTTTTGGCATATGCTTCTCCAACCACTAATGCTTTCTTTAGTAATTGGCTTTCATTTGGAATCTTTTTCATCACATCTCAACTTTATTAATGATTGTCATAAGTCCAGCGACCATTCTTTTTAGGAGTAAAGCCTATGGTGGTTAAATAATTCTCGTGTTCAATACTATCTGCCAGAGCAACAATTTGTCCATAACCACATATTGTAGAAAGTTGTTGACCATGTCCGATAGTAAAGTGTCCTAATCTGCAATCACGGTAGGCTGGGATGACAAAATCAAAATCCACAATAAAAATGTCTTCGCTCTCCTCAAAGCCCGATAACATTCCGACGACTTCTGTGCGCTCAGTTAAGAAGAAGTATTTTCTAGCAGGAACTGCTGCAACTTTCATAAAACGAGGAAACAAACGTTTTATGTCTTGCTGATGATACTCCAAAAAAAAGTCTACATAGTTAGATGGACGAGACACTTGAAGTATAGAAAATTGATTTTCCACGTTCAATAACAATCGCGTCAGAAAAAATATATTAGTTAAAGCAATCACTCCGTTCAACACCGCAACAGGGTAAGCACTAATAATAATGCCGTAAATGCAAAAAGAAGATGCGCCAAACAAATTGTACCATCGCAGTTTAATGATTGAACTTCTGGTTAAAGAGAATGCAATTATTAAAGAAGCACAATATCCAAAAATTTCTATACCTGACAATTCCAATGGGTATTCCTATATAGGTCTTGTAATGCTGCACGTTATATCATTAACAACACCTAATGGCTTAAGAATTATGATTGAATTTAATGATTTTAGTACATCCTAATTGCGAAAAACCCTAACGGTATGTGACAATACATCCACAAAATACTTCGCTTTAGGTTATTTATGCCAGCACAGAAAATTGATGGCGTCTTAATTGCCAAACACATAAGACAGCACGTAGCTTTGCAAGTTGAGGCTATAACTTCATCAGGCCGAAGAGCGCCAGGATTGGCAGTTGTCCTAGTGGGTAGTGATTCCGCTTCACACGTTTATGTCAATAAGAAGCGCAAGGCATGTGAGGAAGTAGGTTTTGTTTCAAAATCTTACGACTTACCAGCAACGACATCTCAACGTTCATTATTAGATATTATTGACCAATTAAACATTGATGACGAAATTGATGGAATACTGGTACAACTCCCTCTTCCTGCTGGGCTCAATAAAGAGCAAGTATTAGAGCGTATTGATCCACAAAAAGATGTTGATGGTTTTCATCCTTACAATATAGGCAGACTCGCTCAACGCATTCCTGCTTTGCGGCCATGCACACCCAAAGGCATAATGAGCCTTATTGAGTCCACCAAGCGCCCTGTCAAAGGTTTAGATGCCGTAATAGTGGGTGCATCTAATATTGTTGGACGTCCAATGTTCATGGAACTACTCCTTGCTGGCTGTACTGTCACAAGCTGTCACAAATTTACTCAGGATCTGAAGTCACATGTTCAACGTGCTGATTTGTTGGTAGTAGCAGTGGGTAAACCAAATTTTATCCCGGGTGAGTGGGTAAAACCTGGTTCAATTGTTATTGATGTGGGTATTAATCGAAATCAAGATGGTAGTTTAGGCGGTGATATTGAATACGCAAGCGCTTCCCAAAGAGCTGGATGGATCACTCCTGTCCCTGGCGGTGTAGGCCCGATGACAGTTGCCAGCCTAATTGAAAATACACTAGAAGCCTATGTGAAGTACCATTCTTAAAGATGAATATATCTACTCAGGTAAATGATGACACGGCTGAAATAGCCGTCAAATCTTGGATTGACAATGTAATTGTAGGGCTGAACTTTTGCCCTTTTGCTAAAAAAGAAATAGAACGCGATACGGTACGTTATGCTATTTTCCACTCAACCCAAGCCAATGATGCGCTAGACCACTTACTCGATGAGCTCATGTTACTCGACAGTCAAGTGGATGTTCAAACTACCATACTTATTTTTCCGTCAGGGTTTGATAATTTTGAAGAATATTTAGATATGCTTGAATTAGCCAATTCACTTATTTCTCGAGGAGGTTACGGGGGTATTTATCAACTCGCCAGCTTCCATCCAAATTACTGCTTTGATGGTGAAGCTCAAGAAGATCCAGCTAACTACACAAACCGTTCCCCCTACCCTTTATTACATATTCTCAGGGAAAGCAGTGTGGAGGCGGTATTGAAACGTTATCCACACCCTCAAAGTATACCTGAGAATAATATTGCCAAAGCAAGGGAACTGGGGACAGAGTTTTTACAGGCCTTATTAAAATAAACAAAACCACACATCATGTTTCAGCTAATTAGGCGACTCACCTTCCTCAATACTTTGATATGTTTTATTTATATTAGTTACTACGGTGCTTTCGTTTGATAGAAAGTCATCTGATGTTCTTATTAATTGCTTCGCTGAAAAGTTTGATATTTGATAATACCATTGTTGCCAGTATTCGGAATTACTATCAGAACTAAAACTAACTAGATATTTGTCATCTAACTCACTAACAACCACCTGAAAAACATTTTTTTCTTGTGTGCTCACTTCAAGTTGAGTCAAGATCTTTATTTGTTTTAAAAAAATTTCATCAGCAACAAATATTCGTTCAAAATCAAGACTGGTTAAGCTGCCAACAATTGAGTTAAGAATGCTTGCGTATACCAACTCCTTTTTCTTCGGCATATTCATCAATTCAAAGTCACCGCTAACAGACCTAACAATATGCCACTTTTGACTATCAACTCGCGAGATTGAACGAATGTCATGTGCTTGATAAGGCAATATAGGTTTTTTTAACCACGAAAAATTATCTATCGGTAAATTAATCGCACTATCAGTCTTCCAGCTTTGAATAGCACCTGTTTTTAGGACATATTGGCCATTACCCAATGATACTTTACTGCCAACCAAAACCTGCCAAGATTTTTGATCTGTTTTTAAGGTCACTAAGCTGGCCATACTGTCGCCCATATCAATGGACTGTAAACCCAATCTGGCATAATTTTGTTGTTTGCTGGTTTTTGCCTCAACTAACTTTGTGCTTATCATTGATTTGATAAAATCGGCTAGTTTAGTTTGAGAAACGGGATAAGCAGGTCGTTCTGGTTCAAAAGTAGCCATCCAACGATTATCTGTCTTTTTTATGTTATACAAAACACCTTGCGCATTCTTTATTTCGACACTATTAACCTGGTTAGCAAATTTTTGTAAGTCATCAAACAAAAGATCTACTTCAAATTTATCATTGGAT
>CAZMDX010000711.1:0-5376 GCA_964564805.1 uncultured Pseudoalteromonas sp.
GAGTTTATTTGCACTGTCACCGATGAGCATAGTTTTCATAAGTTACAAAATGATGAGTTGGTGAATGATCTAAACCACTTTTTAAGGCCTCTTAATCGGCGCGTAGCAAAAAATGATGATGGTTCGGTATATTTTTTGGCTTATTGTGATTTAAACCAAAATGCTCGGACACATCTTAGCCAGCAATTCACAAGTACCGTGCAATCCTTATTACCTATGTTGGAATGGATGCAGTTGGTGCAAGAAGCTCTTGGTCGTGATGGAGCACTAAGTGCAGGTGATACTATAAAGCTGCAAGATTTTGAGTCCAAAGTCGTCGATAACCAATCTCTTATCCAACGCTTAGCTCATCTTGCTAATGACAAAGTATTTAAGTCCACCAGTGACAAGCCCGACATGCAAATTAAGCAGGTGTTTAAGCGTATTAAAGAGTCGGGTTATTTATATCAGCCCCATAGAGACAGACTGTTTTATATTGTTACCGGCAAAGTTGAACAACTCATTGAGTTGGTGCGTTTTATCAAAGACGAAGAAAACCTACCCATTGATGATGAGATCCCAGAACAGGAGGCGATGTTTTGAGTCAAGCTCCAAAGCAAAAAAGCCTAGCTCAAAGTAATCCATTGTTTAAATTAGGCAAAGAGCGTCTAGAATTAATTGGCAAACATGCTGACGCTTTAATGCAAGGGTATTTGGAAGGGCATATAAATGAATTAGCCTTTTCACAACAAACACTGCAAAAACTTCTAGATAGCCGCATATTGTTTTACCCAGATGAACAATCTTTGAGCTTGCGCCCGATAGTTAACGAATTGATTGCCAGCTTGACTCAAGATGAACGAAAGCGGCAAATTAATTCAGATGTAGGTGAACATCTTGACCAAATTCACACTCGTGTGCAGTCACTTCAGGCGGCAAGGCAAAAAAGTGATTATGCAGCGAGTGGGCACCATATGCAGCTACTTACTGAGCGTGTGCAAGATATGACGGGGCAGTTTGGTGATGCCATTGAAAGTATTTGGCACAGACTTAATACGGAGTTTGGATTTGTCAGTAGTTTGGATGATAAAATCTTGGAGATTGAACTTGCCCAACGCCAGTTAAGGCGAATACTCGACGGTTTTGGCATTATTAACTTTGATGATTTAATCCAACTTGCAGGCAGTGATGGTGCGCTACGAAAGTTATTAGTTAGCCAACTACAGACCCGTATTTCTGAACATTCAGGTTCGCTGTTAGAAGTACAAAAACGTTTAGTTTTATTAATGGCGCGCTTCCGTCAGCAGCAAGGCAGAGCTTTATTAATTAATCGTATGAGTGCTTTTTTACGTCAGCATCCTAATTTTCAGGTCGGTGATTACCCCAATCGAAGTCAAGTCCCTGCAGTAGTTAATCAAGCCCGTGGTATTAATGCCCAGGCCTTCATTGCTTTGGACCGGTCTCAAGATGCTAATGCCTTAGCAGAGATTGCCCGGGCTGTGCCTAGAGAGGCAGAACAGATCTCACAGTCAGAAAGACAAACTGAAAGTTTTACTCTTGCTGTACAAAACTTAGTGGCCACAGAACAAAAACAACTCGCAAAAGATGTAGAAGATTTCTTTATCCATGTAATAGAAAGCCCCCAAGTTTTAAGTGGTGTGGATTATTTAGCTGAAAAGGAATTACCTTGGGAACCAGAAATGTGGCTATTTCAAATTGTAGCTGAGCACCAAGGTTTACCTCAGCAAAACAAACAAAGCTTTATGTTAGAAAAAGATAGCGCACAGCAAAGCCGTTTTAATCAGTTACATATTATTCAAGATATCACTGTGAGTATGCGTTTTTTCAGTGATTTGCAGGCTGCAGGTTAAGCCCAGTTATGGCAAATGATCTCAGCTTAAGGGCAAAACAATTACTTGCTACTCAACACCGCAAACTTCTACTCGATAATGTTGCAGTGGCAAATGCAAGTGGCATCCTGAATGAGGTTTTAAATTGGTGTGATGACTTGGAGTTTCAACCAGGGAAATGGCTCAATCCAAATAAAACGTATCAGTTTGATAGAGAGTATGTGGCACAAATAGATCAAACGTTATTAGATGAAGGTTACGCCAGTATTTTTGAAGATTTTAGCCAAGATAATCATCGAAGCGCGGCACAAAGAAACCCAAATGAAAAACAGGGACAACTCAAACCTACACATCACCTCATTCTTGTTGCTGCCACTGCAGCAAAAATTCTTGATGTTGTGGGTCAATATTTTTACTTAAGTGAACAGATAAATATTGAGTTAGATGTAACTCAGTTGAAACTAGATAATTTTGATAGCCTTGTCATAGTAGAAAATCGGGATAGTTTTAATGATTGGTTTGAGTATCAATCGTATTCCGGTTTATCTAACCAATTAGTGATTTACCGCGGTGATAAACACCATTCAACCGCTTGTAAAACATTGCTTAAAAAATGGTTAAATACCCAAGCTAATAAACCTTCTATTTATTTTGGTGACTGTGACTTATCAGGTCTACGCCTGGCTATAAGTGGAGGTTACTCACACTTGTTATTACCTGAATATAACTGGTTAGCAAAAAGTCTTATTAAACAACATTACCCTGATAGTCAGCAAAAATACGTTGCTAAATTAGAACAAGATTGCCCTAAAGATTGGAGACAGTTACTGATGCTTATGAGTGGTAGTCGGGCAGGATTACGCCAGCAAAAAATGTATCAAACCTCTTTGATAATGTATCCAAGAAAAGTTTCCTAATCATCTCATCCGTATCACAAACCCCTCTGTTAGATACCTGTAAAATAATATTATAAAGAGAATATGTTGGCAGCAACACCAGCGATACTAAAAGTTAAGGTGTTCTTTTACATGTTTAAATTCTGTTTAAATGCTAATTCGCACAATTTATGATCAGCACCTACACTGGTTAGTAATTAGTTGAAATTTTACTGGGTTACTGACTTGACGAGAGTCTTTTAATATCAGCCTCAACTTTGAGTGTGATGGTTTTTGCGTAATTCTAATGATGCCACCACAAGCTGAGTAATGAAAGTAAATGTAATCTCAGCGGAAAAAAGCCAACAATAATGAGGGGCTGACATGGGCATCGCTATAGCGTTGATCCTAATTGTCATTGGATCGGTTGTATTCCATTTTTTATCACCTTGGGTAATGACGCCATTAGCGTCTAACTGGGGATCTATTGATGACATTATGGTCATCACTCTCATTATTACGGGTATTGTTTTTATTGCGATAAACTTTTTTATTGCTTTTGCAGTTATAAAATATCGCCATGATAAAAACCGAAAAGCTAAATATGAACCTGAAAATAAAAAGCTAGAAATATGGCTGACCATCGTCACCAGTGTTGGCATTATCGCCATGTTGGCACCCGGATTGGCGGTTTATTCAGATTTTGTCAATGTGCCAGAGGATGCCAGTGTAGTCGAAGTGGTGGGTCAGCAATGGAGTTGGAGTTTTAGGTTTCCCGGTGACGATAACCAATTGGGTAAAAGTGCTATTGAAAATATTAGTATCGATAACCCTTTTGGCGTCGACCCACTCGATCCAACAGGGCAAGATGATGTGTTGGTGGTCGGTAATCGGCTTGTGTTGCCAGTTGATAAGCCAGTCAAAATATTGATGCGTTCTAAAGACGTATTGCATAACTTTTATGTACCCCAGTTTAGAGTGAAGATGGATATGGTGCCTGGCACTGTGTCTTACATTTGGCTCACCCCCACCGTTATTGGTGAATATGAAATTTTGTGTGCAGAATTTTGTGGTGTAGGTCATTTCAATATGCGTGGTTACGTTAAGGTTATACAACAACAAAACTTTGATGAGTGGCTGTTGGCAAAGCCTACTTTTGCCGCTTCAATGATTAAAAATAGCTCTGAAAAGCTCAGTGTGTTGGCACAAAGTGGACAGGAAGTCGCAAAAACTAGTGGCTGTTTTGCATGCCATAATTTCACAGATAGTTCCATAGGCCCAACATGGAAAGGTTTGTTTGGTAAAACTCAAACACTAGCTAATGGACAAACTGTGTTAGTAGATGAAGCTTATTTAAAAGAGTCTATTTTAAATCCTGCTGCAAAGTTAGTGAAAGGTTTTGCACCTATTATGCCGTCCATGCCATTAACTGACTTACAAGTAGCAGCCTTGACTGCTTATATCAAAGAAAAAGGTGCAGATGATCAAACGCAGCATAATAATGTAACACTTTCTGGTGCTGTACTAGCCCAATCAAAGGGCTGTACAGCCTGTCATAGTCAAGATGGTTCACGAATGTTAGGACCCACATGGCAAGGAATATTTGGCAGTCAGAGACAATTAGCCAGTGGTCAAAATATTGTCGTAGATGACGCGTACCTCAAAGAGTCCATATTCCAACCCAACGCAAAAATTGTTAAAGGTTTCCCACCCGTTATGCCTCCGCCTGTTATTAATGAACAAGAAGCGTTGGCACTTATAGAACTTATGAAGACGTTATAAACACCAGAACAACTAAGCAAAAAATAATGCGGAGTAGCAGATGGAAAACGAATTAGATCACGATATGCATGAGCCAAGCAGCTTTTTTACTCAGTATGTTTGGAGTCAAGATCATAAAGTTATTGCTATCCAATATTCGGTTATTGCTATTTTGGTAGGTATTGTGGCGTTGGTGCTTTCTGGTTTGATGCGTTTACAACTGGGTTTTCCAGGTAGTTTTGATTTTATCGACCCCAGTTCCTATTATCAGTTTGTTACTATGCATGGCATGATAATGGTGATTTATTTACTGACGGCGATTTTTTTAGGTGGCTTTGGTAATTACCTAATCCCGCTTATGGTGGGGGCTAGAGATATGGTTTTTCCATTTGTGAATATGCTCAGTGTTTGGTTTTACTTGTTGGCAGTGATTGTTTTAATGGCCAGCTTTTTTGTCCCCGGTGGACCTACAGGTGCAGGTTGGACGCTTTATCCTCCACAAGCTATTTTGCCAGGCACCCCAGGCTCTGATTGGGGGATCATTCTGATGTTGGTGTCATTAGCTATTTTCATTGTGGCGGCAACAATGGGTGGTTTGAATTATGTCACCACTGTGTTGCAAGCGCGCACTAGAGGCATGACCCTGATGCGTATGCCACTGACAGTTTGGGGCATTTTTATGGCAACGGTACTGGCTTTGTTGGCTTTTCCTGCCTTGTTTGTTAGCGCTGTGATGATGTTATTTGACAAAACCTTAGGTACCAGTTTTTTTATGCCGGCCATTTTATCTATGGGACAGCAACTTGACCATGAAGGCGGCAGTCCTATTTTATTTCAACATCTTTTTTGGTTTTTTGGTCATCCTGAAGTTTACATCGTTGCACTGCCTGCATTTGGTATTGTGTCTGACC